>JBGTEU010000443.1:0-2947 GCA_041747595.1 Bythopirellula sp. | reverse complement strand
GACGACGCCGTCGTACTTTTTGAGAATCTCGGCCTGTTCGGGGCTCACCATTTGGAAGGGTTTTTCGAGACGTTCGACTTTGATCCGCTTTTTCTGAAACATGGTCGCCAATTCGATGGCCTGTTGGCGCTGCGCTTCGTTCGACCAAATCAGCACCCGGCTACCGGTGGGGAGAGTGCCGTTCTGAGAAACCAAGGTGCGCATGGCGACGAGACTCGCCTGCTGCGTGGCGAGAACCGGCTCGACGGCGGCATGCAAATGGTCTTGTAAATCGCCGTGGTCGAGATTGTGGAAGGCAGCCACGCGAACGCTGATCCGCCACAATTCGTCGTCGTTGTGCTTATCAATCGCGAGATAACCAGATCGCTCCAGTTGCGCGCGGTGCTCGACCATTTCTCCACTGACCACATAGCGAATGGTGTTGTTGACGAACCCGTTGCCTCTTCCCCCCATGTCCGGGGCAAAAGTCACCGCGGACATGGTGGCTCCCACCAAGTCTTCGCCCTCGGCACCTAACCGCCTCTGGATCGAATCTTGCAACCTGCCAACCATCTCCAGCCGTTCAAGAAACGACAAGGTCTTGGAAACTTGGCTTGGCCGCGCACTCGGCGGCAGTTCTTCTTGACGCGAAGAAGGCGGGAAACGCAGGACCAGTTCCATGGGCACCAACCGCCCCAAGTTCGCCTCGAACCAACGATAATCTTGCAAAAGTTGGGCGTCGTCGTGGAAAAGCTTTAAAAGGTCAATCGACGTGGTCACCCGAGGCAAGCCCAGGCACAAGGTGCCGATGAACAACAAACAACCGGTCATCACGAGGACCCAGCGGCGCTGGATGCCCGTAGCCACACGGCGCCAGGTTCCTTTTTGATTGACCAGTGCGACGCGATTCTTCTTTTTGGCTTCTTCTTCCCGGAGCTTGCCTTCCTTGGTCAACTCCGGCGGGTGCCAGGGCCAGACCACCATGATCGCCGGCAAGACGACGAACAGGATGATCAACATCGCGAACACGGATATCGCGGAAAAGTAACCAAATTTGGCGATCGGCACGATGTCGCTCAACCCCAAGGAGGCTAAGCCAATGCCGGTCGTCAACGAGCACAAGAAAGCGGGGCCAAAAGCGTGCTTGCGAGCGCGGTGAACAGCCCCTTCAAAGCCCCCATCGTGGATCGCCTCGCGATAGTAATTGATGTAATGAATCGCGCCAGAAATGGTGAGCACGTAAACCATCGCCGGCATGGACATCAGGATCGCGTCCATCGACGAGCCGAAAACATAGACCCACGCCAACGACAGCACGGCGCTCACAATTCCGCAAAAGAACACGATGATCGTCATCCGCAAACTGCGGAGCGACCACCAAGTGAGGCCCAAACCGAAAGCCCCCGACAAGAGAGCCAGGGACAGCAGGGTGCGCTCCCCCTCCTCGTCGATGGAGACATTGTCGATGGGGGGACCGCCCAAGCGGACTTCGTCGATGCTGATTCCCGCCTCGGCCAGAGCCATAAACAGAGGGGTCGTCACCCGCTTCTTAAGAGTGAGCTTGCGAGTGATGGGACGGCCCAGCACATGCCGCAATTGGCCATTCGCCGCATCATCCAACGTGGCAATTAAACAGGTTTGCTCGCCGTCGGGTCCAATCAACGAGCCTTGCAATCGCCTAACCGCTTCCGTGTACTTCAACTCCGTCGGCGGAGCCGTAAGCTCGTTCAGTACGGCCCGCGCGGTGGTGACTTGTTTAAAACAGTGAAACTCGGTGCCGTCCGCGCTCTTGTGCTTGACGTTAAGCAATGCCTCGGCGAGTTTGTCGATTCGCGGGTCGTCTTTTTTCGTTTCTTGATCTTGATCGCCGAGCTCGCAACCTTCCCAACTAATAATGATGAATTGGTCGGCGACGAAGTGTTCGCGGAACCAGCCGAGTTGCCTGGTCTCTTCGTAGTTGGCGGGAAGCCAGTCGGCGACGTCGTTTTTATTGCCAACGACGGCCTTCCCGGCTGCATAGAAGATGGCAGGCGTGATGAAAAACGTTAAGAGAAGAATAATCAGCGAACGCTTCATCTATGCCCTGCCCTTTGAGGGTTCCCCAGGTATCACAACCCTGTCTTGCAGATTACCATCGATGGCTCAGGACAAGAGGCGAACTTCCCACTGTTCTCCCTCGCAAGATCCCCAAAAAACCGCGTAAGGTATTCATCGACGAAATAAACCGCACAAACGAATCACATTCAAGACGGTTCTCGATTTCCCACAGCCCGCAAACCTGCCACAGCAAGTAAAGTGCTGAGCCGAGTCTTTCCAAAATAGCTGGTAAACGCCTGCGGCAATAGGTCAGCATTCCCGGAAGGTAGATTCGAGTCTGCGGGGTAAATGTCCGCAAGATGTTGTGAACAAATGACTTGCGATCTGCCCGACACGTAGAAAGCCATTTCCCCTGAGTAGGTAGCCAACAGATTTAATCGCGATCGCGGAGCGAATGCTGCAGGACTATTCGCTCTTCTTGGTCGAAAGTTTGCCCAGTGCCTCTTCCACCTTCTTAAGTCGCTCTTGGGACGCGGTGCGGGCTTCCTCGGCCACTTGGAGGTCGCTTTTCAACCGCGCCGCTTCGGCTTCGGCTTGCTTGGCGAGTTCGGTGAATTCAGCTATCTGTTGTTCCAAGCGCTGGCGGGCGACCTCAGGGTGGTCCCAACCCAGATTCCACTCTAGGCCGGGAATCTCTTTTTCGAGCGCGACCGCGGCGTCGTAGGTCACCTGCGTCTTCCACAGATAGAGTTTGCGTAAGTGCTTAAGTCCTCGCAACGGTGCGAGCGCCGCATCGGTCACTGGCGTGCCATAAAGATTCAACCTATCCAAGCGCTCGAGTCCCATCAGGTGTTGGGCCGCGGCATCGGTGAACGACGATCCCTGCACGTTGAGTTGCGCAAGGTTCGGTAACTTGGCGAGCACGGACCAC
>JBGTEU010000442.1:0-3599 GCA_041747595.1 Bythopirellula sp. | reverse complement strand
TTTAACGCATTGACCTATTTAGCGGTCTGTTTTCGCAAGACAGTGAGGATTTCAGGAAGTTGCTCGACCATTTGCGAATTCACGGGCCGATGCGATAAAGATGCGTGAAGCTCCGCAATAGGAGTGAACTCCCTATAACAGCAGGCGAAGCATTGAAGCCGGTGGGAAACCGTTTCTCCGCGACGGTAGGACCTCAGCGAGCCGGCGCTTGGTGAATTCACTTGAGGATTGCCGAACGATGCCGTGGCGTCAAGCCATGGAGTCACTGCAAGAAACTTCGTGGACCATCACCAAATCGTGGGCCACATTTCCTTTCTTGCTCTCTTGGGCAACAGTCAGATGAGAGCCACCCACCACCACAATGCGATCGCCATCGACCGCCAAGCCAACGTGGCAGGCCCATTCCTCGATTTGCCTAACGAGTTGATCGACGTTTTCGGCGGGAGCATTCCGCAAGGGAGTGACGCCCCAATAGAGGCACATCTGCCGGAGGGTGGTCTCCTTGGTGCTGACGCCGATGGTGGGCACGAAATTTCGCAATTGCGACAACGCCAGGGCCGTGCGGCCGGAATGGCTGGCGACGACCACCAGCTTGGCTTGCAGCGAATGGGCCATCGTCCCCGCGCCGCGGACCACGGCGCTGGTGACCTCGTGCAACCCGTCGACCTTCTTCTTGGAGGGTGCTCTCAGGGGCTGCCCTATCATGCTTGTCTCGGTGGCGAGCGCGATCCGATTCATCATCTCCACGACCTTGCGGGGATGCTTGCCAATGGCCGTCTCCCCGGAGAGCATACAAGCGTCGGCCCCGTCGAGAATCGCATTGGCGACGTCGGTCACCTCGGCACGAGTAGGTCGCAGTGATTCGTGCATGCTGTCGAGCATTTGCGTGGCAATAATCACCGGCTTGTGATATGCCTGGCACATTCGGATGATTTCCTTTTGCGCGATCGGCATTTCGGCAACGTCAATCTCGACGCCCAAATCGCCGCGGGCAACCATAATGCCATCCGCTTCGATGACAATTTCTTCGAGGCGCTCCAGCGCTTCGCGCTTTTCAATCTTGGCAATCACGCGGCCATGCGAACCGCTGGACTTGAGGATGTCCTTGAGAGTACGCACCTCGTCGGGAGAGCGAACAAAGCTGAGACTCACGAAGTCGGCCCCCGACTTGGCAGCCCAGATGGCGTGCTGATGATCCTCGACGCTGATCGCGGGGGCGCTCAGCCGCACGCCAGGGAGATTGATGCCCTGGCGGCTACGGATCATCCCCTGTTGCATGACGCGCATACGGGCGCGATCGGGCAAGAGTTCCTCGACAACCATGCTCACCGTGCCGTCGGCCAGCATCACTTGATCTCCAACCGAGAGCTCGTCGATCAAGGGTTCGTAACTGGTGATCAGTTCATTGGGATTGTTGGGTTGGTTCTTGACGAAGAAAAACGTTTCATCGCGATGGCAAAAAATATGATCGTCCGGCAGTTCTCTCAAGCGAAACTTGGGGCCCGCGAGATCAACCAGGATCGCCAGCGGCTCGTTGATTTCTTCGCTCACTTGGCGGATGCGATCGAGATGGACTTGCTGCTCCTCGGGGCCGGCGTGGGCCATGTTTAACCGAAAGACCTTGGCTCCCGATTTGGCGAGGGCTGCCAATTGGGCCGGCTCGCGGCAGGCGGGCCCCACGGTGGCAACAATCTTCGTGCGTGCCGTCCGAATGCGTTCTAGCGGCAAGTCATACTCGTCCATAAGATGCTCTATCTTTTCTAAGCCGCCGGTAAGATTGATGGGGTGGGAATGTTGCGTGCTACGAGGCACGTCGTGCGTGGCAGTTGCCATTATTGTGCCCCCAAGGCGGCGTGAAGGGAATATGTTTCATTGAGTACGCGGAGAACGATTGCAGGCAAATCCCGCTGTTCTTGCCGCTCGGCCGCCCATCAACCATACTTTCCACTCGTAAACCCTTGACCGTTATGCGATCGTTCGGTGGGACACCGGAAATTTGGCAGACATCATAAGCATTACAAATAGTACAGGTGGGCCGCAAAATCCAGGATCTTCATAGCCAGAGATGAGTTATTGGCAAAAAAAAATCTGCTTCGTCACGGGTGCTTCGGCAGGATTGGGACTGGCGATCTCACGCGCACTCGTCGGTCATGGTGCCGTCGTTGTGATGAACGCTCGCACGGCGGGGCCACTCAACGACGCAGTGGAGCTGTTGCAGGCCACCGGGGGTCAAGCCGCCGCGTTGCCGGGGGATGTCACGTCGCAGGATGACGTGGACATACTCGTGCAGGAAATTCGCACTCGCTATGGCCGCTTGGACTTTCTCTGCAATTGCGCGGGGCAATCCACACGGGGGGCGGTCCTCGATACGACGCCGGATGATTTTCAAAAATTGTGGGAAGTGAACTTTCTCTCCACCGTGCGGATGACGCGAGCGTTCGCGCCGCTCTTGATTGAACAACGCGGGCACTTGGTGAATATCGGTTCGCTGGCCAGCAAGGTTGCCCCACGTTTTTACGGCGGCTATCCGGCAAGCAAATTTGCCGTGAGCGCGTACTCGCAGCAGTTGAGGCTGGAACTCGCCCCGCAAGGGCTACACGTGCTGCTCGTGTGTCCCGGGCCGATCGCAAGACAAGTTGAAGGCTCTCGCTACTCAGCGGCGGCAGAACAGATTCCCGAGGCCGCACAACACCCCGGCGGGGGCGCGAAGATTCGGAGCCTCGATCCCGACTGGCTCGCCGAGCGGATTCTCACGGCGTGTGAAAAACGGCAGGCAGAGCTGATCGTGCCGGGCAAAGTGCGCTTGTTGCTCGCGCTCGCGGCGCTTTCGCCAAGATGGGGCGATTGGCTGCTCACCAAGGCAACGGGGGGTTGACGGGGTATCCCGGAGAACGTCGTTCTCCGGCTAGGATTTCTTGCGGCGCAAGAGCAACCCTACTGCCAGCCCTAGTGCCGTCAGCCCACTTGCAGGTTCGGGTACGGAAAACGACGCGAGGGACGCGGAGCCGTCGAAGCCGTAATTTTGTTGCCAGTCGGCCAAGTCACCGGCACTCAATGGGTCCGGCGAACCGCCCCGCTGCCAAATGAGAAAGTCCAAGCCGTCGACGTCGAAATCACCATCGAAATCACCGGGCAACACGTACACGACCAAACCGTCGCGGAGTTCGCTCTCGCCGGCTAACAGAAATTTGAATTCCAAATCTTGTTCCGCGCCGAGCGAATAAATCTCGCCGAGGCTGTAGGGCGTGTTCTCGTCAAACGTGGTCGTGCCATCGTCCTGCAATTCCGTGAGCCGATCTTCCTCAGCGGGACTGGCAAACCAATCACCGTCGTCGATTCCCTGAGTCTCGAACGAGTTCCAACCAGCCGTGTTGATGAGACCAAGATCGGAAGTGATGGTGTAGCCTTCGATCTCTTGTGCAAACGGTGTTTCGATGAGCAGTACCGCTTCGCCGGTGGCCACATTGACGGTCATGACAATCGTGCTGCGAATCTTGGATTCGCCCGTGTAAACGACGTTGCCGAGCACCGAATTGCCATCGGCAGTCTCGAACACAAAGACCACATCCTCACCCGCCGGTTGGCCGAAGGCGACAAGT
>JBGTEU010000441.1:0-2658 GCA_041747595.1 Bythopirellula sp. | reverse complement strand
CGCGGGAAACAGGCATGCGGCCGTCGCGGCTGCGGCGAATGCGCTAGAACGAAACGTGATCATCAAAACTGGAGTACAAACTGCTTTCGATGTCTTGAATTTCGAGTGTGGACATGAGTCGGGTTTCCTTTACGAAGAGTGTGGTTTGACATTCGTGCGATGTGTTGGTTGTGCAGAAAATCGGGGTGGAGCGTGGTGCTGTGGACCCGCGCGAACCGTGCGGCGAATCAGCGTGGCCAAGCAAATTTCAATCCACGTGTGATTGACGGGCTTGCTCAGATAACCGGTCGCACCCGCCGCACGGGCGGCCACTTCGTCGGCAACGGTGTAGTCATCGCTGAACAAATAAAACGGAATCGTGGGCCGCTTGGCTCGGACAATCCGCAAGAGCTCGATGCCGGCCATATCAGGCAGCGCTAAATTCGAGAGCCAAAGCCGCGCGGGTCGAGCTGAGATGATTTGCAGTGCGTGATGGCCATCGTTGGCATGAACCAGTCGCAAGCCAGCTTCATCAACGGCTTCGACGAGCGGACGATACTGCGAACCATCGCCATCAACGACCAACATGTCGATTTGTTCGGTTGTTGCACGGGTCATCACAAACGTCCTCTGTTTGTTGAGTATGCGAGCCTCGCGGCTTGCTGTGTTTGATCCGAGGCAACGCAAGCAATGTGCCGGTCTCAATCAACACAACGAGCATTGCGAGATAATGCAGCACAATCAGCGGAGAAATCGCATGGAAGTCGCGAGAAAAGATTTTCGCACTAACATCGCCGCGGAGTCATCGAGCGATGCATTGTCCTGACGTGCGACAAGACTGATCGGTTTTAACTAAGCGCAAATCGACGAAAAGTGTCCGGTTGCGAACATCATTAGAGAGAAGCATCACCAAATTTTTGCTGATGAGTGCGTAGAGATTCTCGCTAGGGGTAGAGAACCATCATCGCAAGCAGAGGCTTGCCAAGAGAGCAGCAGAGTCGTGCTGTTGCTAACTACCGCCGTTAGGGTTGACTTCCGCGCCTGGGAGTGGGTCCTGCGCAGGGTATTCCAAACTTGGCAATCTTGCGGATGAGCGCTTGCCGAGAGATGGCGAGCAATCGTGCGGCGGCACTTTTGTTGTAGTAGGTATGTTCGAGCGTCTCGACGATGAGCCGCCGCTGCTCCTGCTCGAGCTGGGGCCAACGATCATCCAGGCAATGCTTGGTTGGTGGCTCCAACTGCTTGGTGACAAAGCGGTCGGGAATGGGCAGTTGGGACGGTCGGGCTGTGGGTTCTCCAAGGTGTAGCGAACGGTGCTGTGTCGCCGGGCTGAGCACGTCGAGAATCACATCACGCGTGATAGAGCATCCGTCGGTTTGGACGGCCGCTTGCTCGAGCACGTTCTTCAACTCACGGACATTCCCCGGCCAATCATAAAGTTCGAGCAATTCCGCCGCCCCCGGGGTGAGTTGATGGCGCGGATGACCCTGGGCTTCCAATTCGGAGAGAAAAAAATCGGCCAGAGCCGGTAGATCTTCCAACCGCTCACGCAGAGGGGTCGTGTGAATCGTGACGACGCTAAGCCGATAAAAAAGATCCTCGCGGAAATTGCCGGCCAGCACTTCCTGGCGGAGATCGCGATTGGTCGCCGCGACAACGCGAACATTCACGGGAATCGCTTGAGAACTGCCGACGGGAACCACAACCCGTTCTTGAATCACGCGGAGCAATTTGCACTGCAATGAGAGAGGCAGTTCACCGATTTCGTCGAGAAAGATCGTGCCATGATCGGCCGCTCGAAAGCAACCGAGCGAGCCTTGATCGGCGCTGGTGAAGGCCCCCTTCACGTGGCCGAACAATTGGCTGGCCATCAATTCGCTTGTCATGGTCGCGCAGTCGACCGGCACGAAAAGCTGTTTAGCCCGCGGGCTGCAATCATGAATTTGGCGAGCGACGAGCTCCTTGCCCGTGCCGCTTGCTCCCGTGATGAGAACCGTCGAGCCAAACGAAGCAACGCGAGCAATGGAACGGAGGAGAGTCTGCGAGGCGTTGGATACGCCCCCGCAACGCAAACCTTGTGGGTTTGCTGACGACATGCTGGTCATTTTCATTAGCCCTCAAAAAGCGGGTGCGAAGAGACTTGTGAGCACCGGCGGCGATTCTAGGCCGGGGACGATTGAAAAAGCAAGTACGCCGTGTCGGAAAAGAGGCTTTTTATTGCAGGAGAAGCCAAAGTTCTTTTTCGAGCGTATAAGTTGGAATCGGCAGTGCTTTGATACCGCTTTCAGGATACCTCGATGGAGGTATTCGGGGGGGGGGCCGGCCAATGCTATTCCATCCGCGACTGGTGTGCCCAGAGGCCGAGCGCGGGGTTACGGATGTAATAGATCTCTTCGCCGTTGTGGGTTTGCATGCCGTCGTGCAGTTCAGCAATGGGATATCGCCGCGAGTACTCGGCCAAGTCGCCGTACTGATAGCCGACCCCTTCGACTTCTTCTAGGGTGAGCTCGCCAGGGCAGTAGGTGACCGTGAATCGATTTTCCGACGAGCCGTGAATCAGGTGGGCGGCCGCGGAAAGATTGGAGCGCAAGTCCTCATTGTTGGCAACGAAATCGAGGACTTCGGGAGTCGTGCGATAACCGTATTTGCGAATCATGGCATCGATTTGCGGATCCTCGC
>JBGTEU010000440.1:0-3090 GCA_041747595.1 Bythopirellula sp. | reverse complement strand
GGTTCGCCGATTTGAAATCCGTGGGTTCGCCGAGCGTGTTAATTGGCTATTGGGGGGGACTTGGCGTGCAGGCCGGCTCGTTGGAAGGGCAGCGATTGTGGGTGAACCGGCATTTAGATCACGTGCTGCATGTCGCTCCGGGACCGGCCGCCGAGTCGGGCGAGCAATCGCTGTGGTGTACGAGCACGCGGGGAACGGTCTTCGAGTTGGATGCCGACGGGAAATCGCAACGAGAGTTTGCCGTCGTCGGTCGGACGATGGTTTCGCTCGAACCGCCATCGGAGGATGAAGAAACCGTGCGGTGTGGCATTTCCGTTGGCGAGCCCGGGCAATACACGCTCGTGGCCTTCAATAAACAGGGCGAAGTCGCTTGGGATTACGCTTTACCACGCGGCGAATATCTCACACAAATTCCGGGTATTCAAAAAATAGATTTACCGGCTCAAGAGAAAGGTCGGTTAGCCGTGGGCCCCGACGGCTCTTTGCATTTTCTTTCTGTCCAGGGTGAGCTCATTGAACGCTTTGATTATGGCAAGGCGATCACGGGTCTCGCCGCGGTCTCGACTGCCGAGGGCGTATTTCTGTGGGTTTCGGCGGACGAACGACTCACGGCCTGTCGAATCACCGCCAAACCGGCACCTTGAATTTCTCGCTTGTCGGGTCTAACTTCGGGATTGCTAAAGCGCGGAGCAAGCTCCGCGGCTCAATATTCCGTTACCCGATGATTACAGAAAGATTCTCCGATGGCAGTGACTTCCGAGCAAATGACCCAATGGCTCAACACGCTTCTCGCCGGCCGCAGTGCAGCCCCCGAGTTGGAGCTTGTCGATTACTTAACGGCGGTGCCGCGCCTGGATTCGCTCGCGGAGGTCCCCTCGGGCACACCCGTGGCGGTTCGGGGCGACGTTGACGCCAAGCCCGGGGCGAAAATTGGCGACGGAGATATTCGCTTGCAGTCGATGGCCGAGACCCTAAAGTTCGGCATCGAGTGTGGCTGGAAACAGATCGTTTTCGGCCATATTGGCCGCAAGCCGGAGGGCTCGCTCAACAAAGTCGCCGCGCGGCTCGGCGAATTGTTGGGTCAAGACTTGCCGTTGATTGCCGACTGGATTGATGAATCGACCAACACGATTCCCGACGAGGTTAGCGAGCAAATTGCCGCGGCCAAGCCGGGAGCAGTCATCGTGTTGGAAAACACGCGCAAATACAAAATCGAAACCGTGCTGTGGAAAGCCAAAGAGGCCGATGTGCCGCAGCTTGCCGAGTCGCTCGGCAAATTCGCCAATGAGTTTGCCAACAAGATCGCAAAAGTTTATGTGCATGAGGCCCTTTCCGCTGGAAGCCTTGATGCTTCAAGCGTCGTCATCCCCGCGGCAATGGATCGCGTGGCGATGGGGCACTATGAAGCCGCCGAATTTGACGGCCCCATGCGGAAATGTTTGGCCACGCAGCTTGTGATTTTCAGCGGGCTCAAGATCGATAAACTTGACGATCTCAAAGCGATGATCGGTCGCGGCACAATTCAATGCGTTTTCGCGGCGGGTTCCCTTGCCATGGCGCTCAAGAAAGCGATCAGCGAAATCGATGGCAAACCTTGCTGCTTGGGTGTCGCCGAAGATCCGACTCACTCGGACAAGCCGTATTATATCCCTCCCGAGCGTGTGGCGCAGGCCAAGCAAATGGTCACTGATGGCCGCGGGAAGGGAATTGAGTTTGTCGTGCCGGTCGATTCCGTGATTGAAGATGGTTCCGTTGTCGACGAGCTGAAGCCCGATCAACAGCAGTTCGACATCGGTCCCGAGTCGAGCAAACTCTTTGAACAGAAGATCGGCGACTTTTTGGCCAAGAATCCACAGGGGTCCGTGGCATTTCACAACGGCGTCTTTGGCATGTTCGAGGATCCGCGCTTTGAAGCGGGCACGAAGAATTTCATTCCCCAACTCAAGCGGATGACCGATGCCGGGGTGGAAGTTTACGTGGGAGGCGGCGAAGGGGGCAAAGCTCTTGAACTCTACGGCCAACCCGATTGGGTGACCCACGTCTTTACCGCCGGTGGCACGGTACTCAATGCGTTGGGTAGCGAGCCGGTTCCCTATTTGGTTGCCCTGCGGATGGCCGCGCAAGCTTGATCACGCTGCCGAACCCGGACGCACGCGCTCGCAGTACTCGGCAAAGCGATCAAGGGCTTTGAGAATCTCGCCTGGTCTTTGCTGTGGACTGCAGCAGTGTTCCATCCGCGCGGCAAGGGTGCTCAGCTTGGCAAAACCGTAGGCGCTACCCCACTTGTTCAATTGATGGGCGACGCGGGCCAATGATTCCCAGTCGGCCACCTCGGCATGCGCTCTGAGCGTTTCCAAGCGTTGGGGAAGTTCGTGAACGAATATTGTCACCAATTCGGCAAGGTTGGGGTCGTCGCCGTAGGCCGAATAGACGGGTTGAATCGATTGGACGGATTGCATGAATAGAGATCCTTTTCGAATTCGAGACGGGGCTTGCGCATCAGGTTCGCGAAGTGCAGAGAGAGTCTTTACAACCTAATTCCACCAAAGCCTAGATCACTTTTCGACACAACCGGTCGTGATTTATAGGAATAGGTAAGGTGGCAAAACGAAGCGAAAGACTGCTTCAACTCTGTTAATGATGAGGACGAGACTTATCTGAATTCCGCATAAACTTGCATGGCAGCGTGAGAGTACGCTGCGCGAAAGTGCTCTAGCCTCGGACCTCAAGCTTCTCTAGCCGCTGGCGGCATCGCGTCAGAGTGCGAGTCCACGTATGCGGCTCACAACGGTCGCAGCGACCGAGAAAACGCGGGAAAAGCGGCCCGCGGCTGTCGCAATCGGTACGAACGAAATACCTGGAACCGAGTCGCCAAACAGTGATAGCAATTTGTCGAAACTCATAAAGGGTTTCTTGGGGGTTCGTCGATAGCCTTCATATCCAATGGAGCGTTAGCCGCTCGCAATGGAAGAGAAGCCTCGCAACTGACACATAAACATTACGAAAAGTAAGTGCAGTCGCAGGTCTTCGCATTGCCGTAGCGGCAACTGTGTTTCCCCCTCAATTTTAGGAGCCTCCCAAATGAAGAGT
>JBGTEU010000439.1:0-8234 GCA_041747595.1 Bythopirellula sp. | reverse complement strand
GTTCGTCCAACCTCGACTATCCACGGTGAAGGCAAAATACGTTGTGTAATCGCGGTCGACGTCCTAGAGAATTTGCACACGAGCATGCTCACCGAGCTGAGCATCGTAAGTTCGTGGGCGACTCTCCGTCGTGTAAGACAGATCGGAATGTTTCGCACAGCGAAGGGCGAAGTAAAGAAACTGCTCGTCATGGGCGAGGTGAATCTCGGATTTCGGATTTCGGATGGCGGGATCCGAGGATTCTGATTCGAGTGTGACCGCCGTTGTTTGCCAGAACTTTTCGTCGAGCTTTCCGTCGAGACGAGGCTTGTCGCCGGTGAAGCGGCAAATCACCCGCGGCTTTGGCGGCGCAGGTTTGTTTGGTTCGGCAAGCCAGCGCTCGACCGCGCCACACTCTTGCCAGGGGTCGCCGAGGGCACGGATCGCGAGCGATTGCAGATAGCGGTCGGCAGCGTCGGGGAAGCCCCGCTTGCGCTCGGCGATGGCCCAGGGGACGCGAACTTGGGGTTCGCTGTAGAGCAGGGGCCGCGTGTGGGCGATATGCTCGGCGAACTGTGCAGCGCGCGTGAAGCGGCGGTCGGCGAGCGTGGGATTCGCGGCAGGAGCGGTTTCGTTTTGGTCGATAGCCGTCGCGGGTTGAACGAACGACTGCGACTGCGGGCCAGTGTTTTCTTCGCGAGCAATCGCTTGCGTGATTTCCGTGGCGATTTGCCTGTAAGCGTGCGCCGTCTCGCTGCTGGCGTAATATTGCACGAGCCAGACGAGGCATTGATCCGCGAGTGGGTCATTGGGAAAACGGCGGAAGAGCAGTTCGCGCGTGCTGGCGGCGAGGTCGATTTGTCCCGTTTGTTGGAAATGCGCGGCGACTTCGAACAACAACGACGCCCCTGCGGCTGGATCCAAGTCGGCGATCATTTGACCCACTTGCCCCAACAGCGCGGGATTTCCCTCGGCAAAGCGAAAGATGTTGGTCAGGTTTCGCCGTTTCTCCGCAAGCCGTCGCTGCGCTTGTGGATCGAACGCCGCATGATGGGTGGCAAAGGCGCGCCGACAATCGCTGCCGGGAGTGAGCGACAAACCGGCGGCGAGATCATCGACCGCCGCAGTCGGTTCCCCCGCGAGACTCATCTTCAACTGAAATTCGTTGGAATCGGGCCCCGGTCGAAACTCCCGTTGCAAGAGACTCCGCGCGGATATGCTGATTTCTCCGAGAGTTTGATTCTTAAACGGCACCCCGTCGGATGAAAGCACCCGATGCGTCCCGCGGGTTTCCGCGGGTAAAAGCGCGAACGTACGGCTTACTTGCCAGGGGGCGAGTGCCAATTGGTCAGTGAGTTCGGACAGGCGGTTTTCGTCGGCTGCCTGGGGAATCGCTTCCTCGGCAACTTCGGCAATCCGTGTTGCGCGGGCATCGCCACCAGTACCGTCGGGGAGCACGACGACGGCGGGCCGCCAAAGCCGCACTTGCCGCACGATGTCCGTGAGCAGTTCAGCGCGAAGTTCAGCGCCGGATGTTGAATTCAGAGAAGAACGAGTCACCGCGTTGCAACCCAAAAAGGCCATCGCCTCGGCGAGCCGCGCATGTGCGGTGTGATGTTGCGAGTCTTGCTGCGAATCGAGCAAATGCACGACCGTGCGATAGCCGTCGCTGCTGAGTTTCGCCAAAGCTTCGAGCGGGTGTTGATTTTCGTCGGCCAATAACACCAACACGGCTGCCTGCCCACCTCCGCGCTGCTCCTGCCAAGTTTGACCGCCATCGTTGGTGTGAAGAATGGCTCCCATATCACCGACCGCCCAGCCGTGCGTTTCGTCGACAAACGTGATGCGGTTGATCGGCAAATTGTTACCGGTGGCGTGACCCTGCCAGGTCTCGCCCCCATCGGGGGAATGGAGCACGACCGTGCCGGGGCTCCCCGCGATCCAAACGTGCCTGCCGTGAATGGTGATCGCTTGCCAATTCACGCAGTCACGAATTTCGGTCGGCAAGATGTCGACCAGCTGCCAAGATTGTCCCCCATCGAACGTGCGCGCGATAAGACCGCCGTCCCCCGCCAACCAGCCCGAGCCGTCGGCAGCCAGCCGCACCGCGCGGGGATTACCGGCATGATTTTCATCGAGCGAAATTTGCGCCACATCACCGTGGGCAATGCGTGCAATCTTTCTGGCAGTGCCAACCACGACGCCGGTGCGCTTATCGACGAAGTCGCCATCCCACCAAGCCGATTGCGGACCCACGGCCACGGACCGCCAGTTGCGTCCCCCGTCGTCGGAGGCGAACACACCCAAGGGTTCGCCTCCCGCGCCGCGTCCCCAAGCGAGACCTTGCTCGGCATTGAAAAATTTCACCCGTGCCAGCGCGGGCAAAAATGCCAATTGCTGTTGCCAAGTTTGCCCGCCGTCGGTGGTTTTTAGGACGATGGCTTGGCTGGTCCACAGATAGGGTTGCGTGGCTCCCCCGACGGCCCAGCCACGTTCTCGATCAACAAAACAGACGCCCTGCAAACCGACGTCGACGGTTGATCTTTGTTGCCGCCAGTTTTGGCCTCCGTCCGTCGTATGCCAAATCGCACCGTGGTCGCCGACGGCCCAGCCATATTCGCGGTCGACAAACACCACGTCGTGGAGTGCGGCGTCTTCCAATTGTGGTGCCGGCCCCGATTCCGTTTGTCCCACCGTAACCGGTGCGGAATGTGCTGTTTGTGCGTAAAGCCCCACCGTCGGCAGCCAGCCACTCAGACAAAACAATGCGAGAAAAGCCCAGCGATCCATCGAGTTTTCTTGTGCCTCCAGCAGACCCATGAATCGTCGATTGTAAGGAAATCCGCGCCTGGGCCTAGCTTGATCCCGGCAGCGGCGATCGAGGGCCTTAATTCTTGCGGGAACTGGTGCTATCGGCTCGCCGACAACTCCATTTATGAGCTATGGTTTTGTTGTCCCCGCGCCGCTCGTGCCGCTCTGCACCTTCTACTCTGTGGACAAGCCATCGCCATGCTCACCTCGACCGGATTTGACCCTCGGCATGAAGAATCTTCTTCCGCGGCAATCGAATCGCTGGTCGCGCATGCCAAGTCGCTCTATTCGCTCCCCACGGTCGCGGCCGAAGTACTGCAACTCACAAGCAATCCGGCGGTTGATCCCCATGCGCTAAAAGAGTGCATCCTTCGCGACCCGGCCCTGGCGGCAAAGATTTTGCGCGTGGTCAACAGTTCGCTTTTCGGACTGCCGGGCGAAGTGCGCGACCTCAATCAAGCGATTGCCCTGCTGGGAATCAAACCGCTGAAGATTTTGGTGCTCGGCTTCAGCTTGCCCGACAACCTGTTTGCCGACGTCGCCCGCGAGCAATTGAAGTGGTATTGGACAACGACGCTCACGAGGGCCGTCGCGGCGCGCGAAATCAGCGAGCAACTCTTCAAGATTCCCGGCGACGAACCGTTTCTTGCCGGTTTGTTTCAATCGCTCGGTGTGCTGGTTCTTGCCAGGGAATTGGGCCCCTCGTATGCGTCGATGTTAAGTCGTGCCACCGAGACCGGCGTCGATCTTCGGCAACTCGAACAGGAATCCTTGGGATTCGATCACATTGCCCTCACCGCCGCGTTGTTGGAACAGTGGAACATGCCGCGGCAGTTGGTCGAGGCGATCGCCAGCCAGCACGATGCCCGCTCGCTGGCCAAAGATCATCGGCTCAACGCCCCGCTGGCCAGAATTCTTCACATGGCAAATCTGCTTTCCGAACTCGTGGGTCAACATCATCTGAGTGTACTCCCCGATCTGTTGGAAGCGGGGGAGACGTATTGCTCACTCGACAGAAAACAACTTCACGATTTGATCGCGAGTTTGCAGCCTAAGGTGAATCACTTGGCCGACGTGTTGTCGCTCGACATGGGAAACTCGCTGGACTACACGCAGGTGCTGAAGGCAGCCCACGAGTTGATGTCGGAACTTGCGGAAACGGCGTTTGCTCCCTCTCCGATTGCCCAAGAAGGAATGCAAACTTCGGCGAGTTTGTTGCAGGAAGCCGTGCAACTGCGCGCGGCCATGGACGGCTTTCTGCATAGGACTCCGAGTGGGGCACCCGTCTCTCGGCCGCAACACGAAGCCGCGCCGCAGCCCGCGAAATCAACACCACGCAGGTCCGCTTTAAAAAGGAATGGCGAAATTTGGTCCGACCAGTTTGTCGATTGGATTACGCTCATCGCGGGGACTTGCCGTTCGCGACGGCAGCCGGTGAGCCTCGTCATCTTCGACGTCATGGATGCTGGTTCCGACGCGGAAACGAATGAGTACTTGCTCGCGCAGACTTTGGATGCCGCTTGCGGCGCGGAGCTTCCCGCGAACACCTTGGTGGAAACAAATGCGGTTTTGAAACGCACAATCGTGTTGCCGGCCTATGATCGCCAAGAGGCGGTCAACTTTGCTCAAGCGGTGATCCGCCGCCTGGAAAAATCGCTCCGCGAAAGGCAGAGCGGGGGAGCCGCCATCAAGGGGATCGTCAGCGCGGGCGTCGCTGCCGTGACGCTCCCCTCCAAGAGTTTTCGGCCCGTGGAACTGCTGACGACGGCGGAGCGGTGCTTGGCGGCGGCTCAGGCGAGCGAGACAAGCGTCGTCAAAAGTCTGGAAATCTATTGAACATTGCTAGCTCTGTGTGCTCCCCCTTTGCCCGAATCCGCCGCACAGGGTAAGATTTTCTCGATGCAAGAAGAGGCTCCCACTCCAGAACCGCTGAATCCAAAAACAGAGAGTCCCACGCCCCCGGTGGCGTCGCCACGGCAACCGCCGGATGCGTTGGAAGTAAGACCACCGACCGATTCGGGGACCGAATTCGCCGTGGAGGATCCGTTTGACGATCCGGCTTATTCGCATCTTCCTGAATTAAAGGTTTCGGACCTTCATTTTCGTCCCCAGCGTCGCACGCTGCTCCCCCTTTTGTTGTTTCTTGCAACGTGTGTTTCGACGTTTTGGGTCGGCGTGACGCATTGGGAACCGCTCGAGCCGCGCTACCTGGGAACCTACGCCGCCATGGGACGGGTGATTCAGGCGAATTGGCTTAACGGCGTGCAATACATGGCCGCCGTGCTGGCGATTCTGCTCACACACGAGATGGGCCATTTTTTTCAAACGGTGAAATACCATATCCCGGCAAGTTATCCGCTCTGTATTCCCGTGCCGTTCAACGCGATTGGCACGATGGGGGCCGTCATCGGCATGGACGGCATGCGGGCCAACCGTCGACAGATTTTTGATATCGGCATCGCGGGCCCCCTCGCGGGATTGGTGGTGGCGATCCCCGTTTTTTGGTGGGGCATTCAAGACTTGAACCTCATGCGGATTCCCCAACATGGCGAGTTCCAACTCTACATGCCCCCCATTGGCCAATGGATGCTCGGCAAGGCGCATCCCGAATGGATGGGCCGCGAGTGGATTGGCATCACGCAATTGAATCCCTACTTCATGGCCGGCTGGGTCGGGATGCTCATCACGGGGCTCAACATGATGCCGATCAGCCAGCTCGACGGTGGGCACACGATCTACGCGCTGTTTCTCGACCGAGCCCACACGGTAGCGAAATGGTTCATCTGTTTCGCCATCTTTTACGTCGTCTCGAACCTCAACGAAGCGGTCATGTGGACGCCGATGCTCGTGCTGGTGATCTTCATGGGTATCCACCATCCTCCCACGGCGAACGATCGCGTGGAACTCGGCCGGGTGCGTTGGGCGATTGGGCTCGCATCGCTGACGATTCCGCTCTTGTGCTTCCCGCTGCAGGGGTTTCGTCAGTAGGTTCTTTTGTGCTAGCCGCGGCCGACGGGCCACGGTTGTGTCGTCAACGATAAGGATTTCTACGATCCACAACCTGCCAGAAATTGGCGAGATCAACGACGACTTCTGGAAACTGTGAGGAAGTGTAGCGGTCTGACTGAGCAGTTTCCTCGCTGTAATTGCCGTCTTTTAAGATAAGGAACTCGAAGACGTGGCTTTCCGGATCGACAATCCAGTATTCAGCGATGCCGTATTGGGCGTAGAGGTCCATTTTTTCCAGGCGATCCACTTTCGCAGTGGAAGGCGAGAGCACTTCAACAACCAAATCCGGAACTCCACGCACTCGGTCTTCGATAATGCCTTTATTAGCATGGCGTATGTAAATCACATCGGGCTGAGGGATCGTGTGCTCGCTCAGTACAGTGTCCATCGGAGCAACAACCGCAAAACCATCTGTCTGATCCGCGATCGCGGAAAAGAGTTCACCAAGTCGCACGACAATAAGTTGATGCAAAATGTTGGGACTCGGTGACACGATTAATCGTCCCCTTAGCAATTGGACGGGTTCACCCTCGGGTAGAATCCAGTAGTCGGCGGCGCGATACGGGCCCTCCGTCGAGTGGGGTGAAAATCCAGTGAACGTTTCGTAGTGCAAATTGTCGGTGGCCATATCATCAATATACTCTCAAGCTGGTCGCAAAGTGAAGCGAATTCCGCACCGCTAGTATTTTTCTCCGCGCCGCCTACAATCGCGACATCTCATCAAACTCTTTTCGCGGAGAAACTCATCGATGATTCGTGCGATTTGTCTCGTTCTCTTTTTATGTTTGGCCGCTCACCTCCACGCCCAAGGCCTCGACGACTTTTACAAGCTCGGGCCCGACTCTCTGCCGCAAGAGGGTGTGCCGCAGGGCGAGATCAATGGCCCGCATGTGTTGCCCTCGACGATATTTCCCGGCACGCAGCATACGTATTGGGTTTATGTCCCCGCCCAGTACGACGCCGAAAAGCCCGCGAGCTTGATGGTCTTTCAGGATGGGCAAGCTTTCATCAGGGAAGACGGACCCTTACGTGCTCGGCACGTGCTCGACAACCTCATTCATCGCCGTGAAATCCCGGTGATGCTTGCCGTGTTTATCAATCCTGGCAGAAAACCCGAGCAGCCCGAGCCGACCATGGAGAGTTGGGGCGATCAAACCACCAATCGCGTGGAGGAATACAATTCGCTCGACGACCGTTACGCCCGAGTGTTGATCGACGAGCTCATGCCTGAGTTGCGTAAGAAGTACAACATTTCCACCGAGGCCAAAGATCACGGCATCGGCGGCGTGAGCTCCGGGGCGATTGCCGCGTTCACCGTCGCTTGGGAACGACCCGACCAATTCAGCAAGGTCTTGAGCATCGTGGGGAGTTTTACGAACATTCGAGGTGGGCACGTCTACCCTGAAAAGATTCTCGAGAGCGAGAAGAAACCGTTCCGCGTGTTCTTTCAAGACGGCCGCAACGACCTGCGGGGCACGCGCGGTGAAACGCAAAAATACGATCCCAATTGGGATTGGTTCCTACAGAATGTGCGGCTGGTGGAAGCCATGACCGAGAAGGGTTACGACATCAACTACTCGTGGGGCATCGGACTGCACGGGTCCGCGCAGGGCGGCGCGATGCTCCCAGAGATGATGCGCTGGCTCTGGCGCGACCACGGAGCCTCGACCGATCCCGAGGACAAAGTGGAACGTTCGTTCAACGTGCCGAAGAAATGAAGCTTGCTTACGGCGCCAAGAGCAGTCGGCCGGGATTAGACAAATACCGCTTCACGTCGTTAAGAAACCGCGCTGCAGCGGCACCGTCGACGACGCGGTGGTCGTAAGTGATCGACAATGGCAGCACCAACCGCGGTTGCAAGTGGTCGTTCACATACTGGGGCAAGATACGGCTACGGCCCGCGAGCAGAATCGCCACTTCGGGGGGATTGATAATCGGCGTCGAGTAGGATCCCCCGACCGCTCCAAGGTTGCTGATCGTAAACGTGCCGCCGCGGAGGTCTTCAATCTTAAAGCTTCCCGAGCGTGCCGACTCGGCCATCTCGGCAAGTTCCCGGGCAATATGGGGAATGCTTTTGCGATCGGCATCGCGCAGCACGGGCACGACTAGCCCGCGCTCGGTATCAACGGCGATGCCGATGTTCACATATTCCTTGTAAAGAATTTCGTCGTCCGATTCACTGATCGAAGAATTCACCACGGGGTGGTGCTTGAGCGCGGTCGCGACGGCCTTCACGATGAACGGCATCGAGGTGAGCTTCACGCCTTGACTGTCGTAATCGGCTTTGCTGTCTTTGCGAATCCGTTCGAGTTCGGTCACGTCGACGTCGTCGAAGTTCGTGAGTTGTGTAATCGTCGTGTAGGAAGCAAGCATGTTGCGGGCGATGGTCTGGCGCATCCGCGACATCTTTTCGCGCCGCACGGCTCCGTGACTAT
>JBGTEU010000438.1:0-2329 GCA_041747595.1 Bythopirellula sp. | reverse complement strand
CATTGATTGAACGCAGTCGGTTAGGTGTTCGAGAATCGCAATATTCAAATTTCCCGCTATATTCAAATCTGAATCTGACAGAATGCCATTCCGAACCCTACTTGAAATGGGAAGTTATTTCGGGACAATTGCTTAGTGAAGAAGAGCGCAAGGTTTGTAGCGAAAATCGTTCGCAAAGCTAAAGGGACTGGGCAGAAGATTCGAAGAGCTCAAATTCTGCAGGAGGCAGATGGGTCAGCTTGGACAGATGCTCAAATTGCCGAAACATTCTCGTGTCGTCCCAAGACGATCGAGAACATTCGCCAGGGTTTTGTCGAACGTGATTTTCAAGATACCCTTGATCGCAAACCGGCTCTGGGTGCCGGAGCCAATAAGTTGCTCAATGGTAGGGAAAAAGCTCAGATTATCGCGATGCAACCGGGCTCGCCTCCGGAAGGCTATGGGAAATGGACATTGCGATTGTTGCCCCGAAAAGTCGTCGAGTTACAGGTGGCTCCACAGATTAGTCACGAAACCGTGCGTCAAACGCTAAAAAAAAATCGAATGGCAACCAAAGACAGCATTGAGTATTGGGTGATTCCTCCAGAATGTGACGCGGAGTTCACCGCTAACCTGAAAAACGTGCTGGAAACGTATGAGAAACCTTATGATCCATCTCATCCGGTTATCTGCATGGACGAACAACCTGTGCAGTTAATCAAAGAGACACGAGTCCCCATCGCCACACACAAGAAGGACGTCACCTCGATCAACTTCGTAGGCGCAAGTGACGAGATTCTAACCAGTTATGCTGACAACGAAGTGCGCCTTCATCGAGCTGCGAACGGAGGAGATGTTCGCAGTTTTGCTGGTGCCACTGGCTTAATGTTCTCAGCCGCCGCGAGTGACGACGGGAAAGCCATTGTCGCCGGTGGACAAGGTGGTGTCTTGCGTGTGTGGGAAGGAACGAAAGGGACCCTCGGTATCAGTTCAATTCCAAAACATGAAAGCCGACGATTGAAGCGATCCATTAAAACCAACTAAGAAAGCAAACAAGGAAAATCAATGGACAGGACGAGAATATTTGCTCGGGTTCTGGCGATCACCGTCTTGGTCGCCAGCGTTAACTTGGTGGTCAACTGCGCTCGAGCGGACGATGCACCGAACATTGTGTTGATCATGTCCGATGACATGGGGTTTTCCGACCTCGGTTGCTATGGAAGTGAGATCAACACGCCCAATCTCGATCAGCTTGCCGATCACGGAGTGCGGTTTACACAGTTTTACAACACTGCACGATGTTGTCCGACTCGCGCGGCCTTGCTGACCGGGGTTTATCAGCATCAAGCGGGCATCGGGCTGATGACGGGCGATAGCAAACTGCCAGGCTATCGCGGCGAACTGGGACGCGACGTGGTGTCGATCGCCGAGGCGCTGAGTGGCGCGGGGTATCGCCGCTATATGGCCGGCAAATGGCACGTCACACGGCACGTCAGCCCGGACGGCCCGAAGGATAATTGGCCGCTACAGCGTGGATTCGAGAAGTTCTACGGCACGATCATTGGTGCGGGGAGCTTTTACGATCCGGCAACGCTGTGCCGAGGCAACACCTTCATCACTCCCGTGAACGATCCGCAGTACAGGCCGAAGACCTACTACTATACTCACGCGATCAGCGACAACGCCGTCACGTTCCTCAAACAGCACGCCGACGAGTCGCCCGACGATCCATTCTTTCTGTATGTCGCCCACACCGCCGCGCATTGGCCGATGCACGCGCTGCCGGATGACATCGCCAAATACAAGGGCCAGTACGACAAGGGCTTTGCTCCGATTCGAGAGGCGCGATTGGCGAAGATGAAAACGTTGGGGCTCGTCACGGCAGACACGAAGCTCTCGCCCCAGTCCGACGACTGGGAAAAGGTCGAGGATAAACCGTGGGAAGCTCGCAACATGGAAGTCTACGCGGCCATGATCGATTCGATGGATCAAGGCATTGGTCGCATCGTCGCGGAGTTGAAGCGTCAGGGCAAACTTGACAACACAATCATCATCTTCCTGCAAGATAACGGCGGCTGTGCCGAAGGTTATGGTCGCAACACGCCCAAGAAAGGCTATGCGACCGACTTGAAGCCCTTGGGCCCGAACGATCTGCAGCGAAACATTTGGCCACCGATGCAGACCCGCGATGGCCGACCATTGAAGACGGGACCGGGGGTGATGGCGGGGCCGCAAGATACGTTCATCGGCTACGGTCGAGGCTGGGCCAACGTCTCCAACACGCCCTTTCGAGAATACAAACACTTTGCCCACGAAGGCGGCATCTCCACACCGTCAATTGTGCACTGG
This sequence comes from Bythopirellula sp., assembly GCA_041747595.1. Taxonomy (GTDB): domain Bacteria; phylum Planctomycetota; class Planctomycetia; order Pirellulales; family Lacipirellulaceae; genus Bythopirellula. Next base: position 1 of record JBGTEU010000438.1, on the reverse strand, counting down.
C
>JBGTEU010000437.1:0-2921 GCA_041747595.1 Bythopirellula sp. | reverse complement strand
CTATCGGACCTGCCGATATCAATCTCGCTGGGGGATTGAGCAAATATGGAACGATGGGACAGGGTGGTAACGTTTTCGAATGGGAAGAAACTGAATATGATCTCGTGAATGACTTGGCGACGGCCGGTCGTGGTATTCGCGGCGGCGGTTGGGACATGTTTTTTCACTCCGTCGAGATGACTTCATCGGCGCGCGGGATCGGTTTTATTAGAGATGGTTACGAAGCGGTGGGATTCCGAATTGCTAGCGTTGCCGTTCCAGAGCCGCGATCAGAAGTTCTGTATGGATTTGCAGTTATTGCTATTGCGTGTGCAAGAAACGGGGGGCGAAGTAGTTGGATAGTTAGATGCTACGACGTGATTCCCGCCAGCCGTGCAGTTGCTGCATAGTCACGAATCGCGGTGGTTGCTCCGAGACCGGTAACGCAACAGGCGCCACACGCCGCGGCGAGTTTTCCGGCGTCAGCGACGCTGAGTCCGCGCAGAAGACCGGCCAGCAACCCACCAAAAAAACAGTCACCCGCGCCGGTGGTGTCGACGATGTCCCCGGGCGGTGATACCGCAGCGATCTCAAGGAATTCGCCGCTGCGAGGACTCAACAGCGCACCGTCGGTTCCCAATTTCACGCCAAGCAAACCCGTCGCCCCCGCCGCGCGGTAGACTCCGATGATTTTTCTCGGGTCCGTTTCGTTGGTTTGGTGCGATGCTTCTTTCAGGCTAGGCACGTAGTAATCGAGATCCGGCAAGCAACGATCAAGCGGTTCCAGGGACCCCCCTTCGCCGGCGGAATCGAGCGCGGTTTGGCAACCGGTCGCGCGAATGGCGGCCAGCACCTCAGGCAGATCCGTTTGTAAGTTTGGCAGTAAGGGATAATAACCTAGTAGCATGACCCGACTACGGGCGAAGAAATCGAGCCGCGACAAGAAAGAATATTTGTCGAGAAGTTTTGGCGCACCGACGGCGTGTAAGAAACTTCGTTCACCGCTGGGGTCAATCAGCACGGCGGTGGTGCTGGTGAGAGCCGTGTCGTGAGTCATCAATTGCGACGTGTTGATTCCATCGGAGGTATAACGGGAACGAATGACATTGGCCCATTCGTCATCGCCGACAAGGGTATACGCCGCGGTCCGCATTCCCAGCCGCGCGAGGGTGATACCTGCATTCGAGACGATGCCTCCCGTGGTCAGTAAGAGCGGTTCCGTGCGAACTAACTGCCCGCCACCAATCGGTTGATCGAGTTGCACAGGCCGCACGAGCACGTCGACCACGCAGGAGCCGCAGATGATCGCGTCGAAATCTTTATTCATGAAAAAACCCTAAGACGCAACGAGATGGGGTCTCCGATGCTCGGCGTCGCAAGCGGCGGGGCTAAATCCATTTTTAGCCGCGGTGCTTGCACCGGCTCTACCGCTGACGCGTACTTTCTTCGGCGAGCCCATAGCGGCGGATTTTGCGATCCAAGGTCGACCGTTCCACGCCGAGTATCGTGGCCGTGCGGCTTTTGTTCCAGCCGGTGGCCCTCAGCGTTTGTTGAATGTGAATCCGCTCCACGTCGGCGAGCGACATCGGTTCGTAATCACGCACGAGCGCGTTGGGATCGATCCCCATTTCGGTGTCGCCCGCGGTTTTCAACGTCGAGAGCGCGAAATCGGCATGATCGACGTACTCACCCCGCGCGAGCACGACGGCCCGCTCGATGACATTTTTCATTTCCCGGACGTTGCCCGGCCAGCGATAGCGCAACAATTCTTCCATCGCACGAGGGGTGTAGCCCTTCAACTTGCGGCCCGTTTCTTCGCTGAACTTCCGCAGGAAAAATTCCGCAAGTTCGGGTATGTCTTCCGGACGTTTGCGAAGCCCGGGCACCACAATCTCCAGCACGTGGAGCCGGAAATAAAGGTCGCGTCGAAATTTGCCTTCGGCGACGTCTTTTTCCAAATCACGATTCGTGGCGGCGATGACGCGGGCATCGACTTTCAATTGCTGACTGCCGCCGACGCGCTCGAAGGGGTGGCCTTCCAACACGCGCAAGAATTTGGCTTGAATCGAGGGGCTCATCTCGCCGATTTCGTCGAGCATGAGAGTTCCCTTGTCGGCTTGCTCGAACTTCCCGATTTTGCGTTCGGTCGCGCCCGTAAACGAGCCTTTTTCATGGCCAAAGAGTTCGCTTTCGAGCAAGGTTTCGGTCAGCGCCGCGCAGTTCAGGCAAACGAACGGACCCTTGGCACGGGGGCTGGAGAAATGCACCGCGCGGGCTACGAGCTCTTTGCCGACGCCGCTTTCGCCGCGAATCAAAACCGTGGCCCGGCTTGGCGCGGCACGCGCGATCTGCAAGGTGACCTGGTGCATTACGTCGCTCGAGCCGATGATTTCACTTTGCACGCCCAACTGTTCGCGGAGCTGTGAGTTCTCGCTGCGTACTTGATTGAGATTTTCGGCGAGTTCTTGCCGCTTGTTAAGATTTTCAAGCGCGACGCCGACCGTATCGGCCACGGCGAGCGTGAATTCTAAATCTTCGGGGTCGGTGTTGCGCTCGGTGTCGGTCGTGTAGAGATGGATCAATCCAAAAATACTGCCCACCATTCGAATCGGGGCACAAATCACGCTCGTGGCAAGGATTTCGCCGCGGCTATCGCGGTTGCCCAGATTGCTGTCGTCCATCACATTGCGAGCCATCACCGCTTGACCGTCGCGGAGCACCGTCGAGGTTAAAAATGGCGAGACCCGGTGATAGGAATGAGAACTGTCGCTCCGCGAGGCGACCACGTCCAACTCTTCCCCTTGACGCTTGCCCGAGCCATCGTGCGATCGGAGCAAAATCGCCCCGGCGTCGACGTTCGTGCCTTCAAACAAGCCGGTGAGCGCGACATTCGCCAGCGTCACCACGTCTGTGGACTTGGCCAATTCAAAAGCAGGTCGACA
>JBGTEU010000436.1:0-3752 GCA_041747595.1 Bythopirellula sp. | reverse complement strand
CCCCCGCCGAGGGGGGGTCGGTGGTGCCCGTGTGCGCGCGACTCGAAGCCGAGTTGAGCGAACTCGACGAAACGGAGCGTGCCGAGATGCTCGAAAGCTTGGGACTCACCGAACCGGCACTCGCGGCACTGGCCCGGGCCGCTTATCAGTTGTTGGGCCTGCAAAGTTTTTTCACGGCGGGAGAAAAAGAAATCCGCGCCTGGACCATCCCCGCCGGGGCGACCGCTCCGCAAGCCGCGGGAGTGATTCACACCGATTTCGAGCGGGGGTTTATCCGCTGCGAAACGTATTCGGTTGACGATCTCGACCAGTACGGCAGCGAAAAAGCAATCCGCGACGCCGGCAAAATGCGCGTCGAGGGGAAAAGCTATGTCATGCGCGACAGCGACGTGTGTCACTTCTTATTTAATGTCTGAACCTCAGAAGAAGTTCTTGACGGTTAACCGCTTCTTGGAATTGATTTTGGCATCGATTACGATGGGCCGAAGATTATACAACCAACTCAACCCTTGAGCCTGCCATGGTCGGTTTTGCTGAGATTCGTACCCTTCGTTGGATATTCGCGATTTTTATTGTGTGTGTGTCGCAAGGATGTGGACCTCAGTCGACGCAAAAGCTAACTCAACCGGCACTTCTAAAACCCGGCGACACGATCATGTTTGTCGCTCCGGCCGGTGGGCTGGACCGGAAGCGGATGCTGCTCGCCAAACAGCGGCTCGAAGAACGCGGTTACAAGGTGAAGCACCGCGACGACTTGTTTGCCGCGGATGGATATCTGGCGGGCAGCGACCAACGCCGAGCCGACGAATTGATGCAGGCGTTCCGCGATCCCGAGGTCGATGCGATCTTTCCCGGCACGGGAGGCTACGGCGTCACGCGAATGCTCGATCTGTTGGATTTTGAAGAGATTCGCCAGAATCCCAAACTCTTCATCGGCTTCAGCGACATTACCGCTCTGCATGCCGCGCTCAATCGCAAGGCGGAATTGATTACCTACCACAGCCCCAATCCGATGTGGGGTCTGGGAAGCGACGACAATTTCACGCCATTTACGGGCAAGTACTTTTTTCGCGCCGTCGAAGAGAGCCCCGAGTCGTCGAAGGACTATGTCATCGAATGCGGGGGGGACGTGCCGCAGCCCGTGGGTATCGGCAAAGGCAAGGTGCGAGGACGATTGACGGGGGGCAATCTCACGCTGCTCGCTGCCCTGGAGGGGACTCCGTACGCCATCGATACCCGCGATGCGATTCTTTTGATCGAAGACGTCGGCGAAGCGCCCTACCGCATTGACCGGATGCTACAGCAACTCAAGACGAACGGTAAATTGGCAATTTTACGGGGTGTGGTCGTAGGGCAGTTTACCCATACGGAACCTCGATTGAGCAACTCCGAGGAAGTTCTGGAGATCGGCCGAGTGATCATTAAACTCACGGAACCAAAAGACCGGCGGATCAGTCCGCGTTTCACGGTCGAAGGCGTGCTTCGGCAATACTTCGAGCCGCTCAAGATTCCCGTGCTCATGAACTTCCCCATCGGGCACTTCAAAATGAACTGCACGTTGCCGATCGGGGGCGAAGTGGAAATCGACGCCGATCAGGCGACGCTGACAGTGATCGGGCGGAAGGGATAACTTGTTGATTACTTTGATCACTTCATCTGCTATAATTGCAATATGGTAATTCAAGGCCACATTCAGAATGGCGTCGTCATTCCCGGAGAGACTCTCGCTCTTCCGAACGGTACCGAAGTGACGATTCTGGTCCGTACCAATTCTAATGCTGCAAAAGCCCCGGCTGCAAATGGATGCATGGATTATGAAAAAAGGGCTCGTTATCTCAGTGCGTTAGAAAAGATTGATGCCGTGCCCAATGAAAATCCCGGCGATTCTTTTAGCGGAGCCGACCACGATCAGGCGTTGTACGGTAACGAAGCATGATCTTTGTCGATACAGGTGTTTGGTTCGCACGCTTCGTCCCAGATGATCCTCATCACAAGTCTTTGGTGGATTGGTTTGCAATCAATACCGAGCCACTCGTAACAACGGATTATTGTATTGATGAAACGCTGACATTATTGGCGGTGCGCAAACGCCCTAATCTTGCCATCGAAGCAGGTTCGCAATTGTTCAACGAAACGTTAGCCGCAATACATTTTCTCGATCGTACTCAGATCGAACGTGCCTGGGTGCTTTTCCAACAACGTGCAAGTGCTGGGTGGAGCTTTACCGATTGCACGAGCAAGATTGCGATCAACGACCTGGGAACGCGAGCAGCTTTGGCTCTCGACCAGCATTTCCGTCAATTTGGAATTACCATACTACCCTAGTTTCCATTGGAAGCTGAGCGGCTTAGGAAAACAGTTCTTGCACGACTTCGCCGCCGTCGACGACTTTGATCGGCCGGCCGATACCGCTCATGTTTTCTTGGTCGGCGTCGATTCCCAGCGTGTGATAGATCGACCGGAAGAGATCGGTCACGGCCACGGGGCGAGCGATGACCTCGGTCCCTGCGTCGTTGGTTTCGCCGATGACTTGCCCGCCACGGACGCCGCCCCCGGCGAGGACCGCGTTGAAGGCGCGTGGATAGTGATCACGTCCCGCGCGGGGATTCACTTTGGGGGTCCGGCCGAATTCGCCGAGCCAAACCACGAGCGTCTTGTCGAGCATACCGCGCTGCTTGAGATCGGTAATGAGCATCGAGGTGGGTTGGTCGACTTGGGCGGTGAGTTCACGAGCCCGCGTAAAGCCATCGAAATGCGTGTCCCAACCCCCTGACACGACCTCGACGAACGTGACCCCCTGCTCCACCAAGCGGCGGGCCATTAAGCATCCCGCGGCAAAATCTCCTTGACCGTAAGCCTCGCGTAGCTGCACGGGTTCGTGTTCTATGTCGAACGCTTCCATCCGGGGACTCATAATCATGTCGGAGGCTTGCTCCACCAACTTGCGTTGATCGGTCACGATTTGCGAGCCACCCGCCGCGGCGAAATTGTCTTGCAGGGAATTCAAGAGCCGCAGTCGGCGTTGATAACGGCCCGTGTCTGTTAGCGGCGTGGTGTTCTCTGGAGGACGAGTGGCGGACTTCAATACGAACGGGTCGTAATCGACGCCGAGAAAACCGCCGCCGCCGGAACTGGGGAGCCGCCCACCGATGCGAACGTAATTGGGGAGTTGGTTGGCGGCATCGCCAATTTGGTGGGCAACCTGCGAGCCGAGCGTGGGGAAATTCACGCCTCCCATCGGCAAGTATCCGTGATGCAGCAAGTAGGTCGCCCGCAGGTGGTTGCCTTCCTTGCTGGTCATCGAGCGGATCACCGCCAAGTCGTCCATCACCTTCGCACAATGCGGCATGTTTTCGGCGAATTGAATTCCTGCGACGCTTGTCGAAATCGCCTTCGTCTCGCCCCCATTAGCGTGATTCGGCTTGGGGCTAAAAGTTTCAAATTGCGAGGGCCCCCCCTGCATCCACAACAGAATGCACGCCATCCCACGCGAGCGAAGTTGATCGGCGGAGGCGGCAATCGCGTCGGTCCAGCTCAGCGTCCCGGCGGCCAGTCCCGCCACGGTGAGTTGGCGTAGAAAATCGCGGCGGCGAATCACGCGGCCCCGGCGAGTGGCGACGTTGGTGATGTGTTGCAGTTTGGGTAACATGCTTTGCTCGCTTAGTTGCGGTATTGAAATTCTGCCGAGTTTACCAGAGACCATGCCAAATCTTCGAACGCTTCGCGTCGATTCGCAACTTCTTGGCGATATT
>JBGTEU010000435.1:0-2687 GCA_041747595.1 Bythopirellula sp. | reverse complement strand
CTAATGAGTTACGGAGCGGGAAGCGTCGGGCTCAATCTGCAATTCGCTGGTTATGTGTTTTTGTTTGATCGCTGGTGGAACCCGGCCGTCGAAGACCAGGCGATCAACCGCGCCCATCGGATCGGTGCCACGGGACCGGTGACCGTCACCCGATTCCTTGCGACGGGGACCATCGAAGAACGCATCAACCGCGTGCTCGAAGAAAAACGGGAACTCTTCAACGCCGTGTTCGACGGCACGCCGACGAAAAAACTGGGACTTTCGCGCAAAGAAATCTTCGGATTGTTCAATCTCCGCTTCCCCAATGCCAAAGACTTAGAAGAAGCGGCGTAGCAACGTATCGAGCGTTTGCTCGATTTCAGCGACTTGAACCGGGCTCGCGTGTTCTTCGCTAACGCTCTCGAATCCCGACCAAGTCAATTGGACCGACCAATTGCGCAAGGCCGCCGTTTCGTTGACTCGCTGCATAATTCGTAGTCCCCAAAATGCGCCGAACGAATCACGAAAACGAAGCCAACGTGCCGTGTGATTCGCAAGCGGTTGAATGTTTGGCGAATCCACGGATTTTCGAAGAGCAATAAGACTCGCGGCCATGGAAAAACAACCCGCGGCAATCGGCAATCGCCACTGGGTAATTACGTTCCATCCCAAGAATTCGCCGAGTAAAATCAATTGCCCCCCGGCAACCAATCACGACGCCAGCCAATGCCGCGTCGCGAGATAATTGAGCGGCCCCATCGCCACGAGCGCCGCGAGAAACAACTTCCAAGGTGTGAAAATCTCCACGCGCGGCCCGGCGGGATTCGCCAGCGATTGCGCTGCCGGCCACACCGCGATCAACCACAGCGTCAGCACCACCCATTGCCAGCCGCGGTCTTGCGGGCGTTTCGCGCCCAGCACGGCTATCAAAGGACACAACGTGCTCACCGCCACGGCAAATCGGACTACCGATAAGGCAAGGGTCTCAGCGGCCTCGATTTGAACGATGGCAAGAGCGGCCAAACACGCCGCCGAAATCGCGACCCACACGCAAGGCGCTGCGAGAGTCGTGCCTCGCAGTTTCTTTATGCCGTAGAGCGCCGTTCCCAGCAGTAAGACTGCCAAGCCGCAAGCCACCATGTTCGATACAACCGTCATTTGTGGCAGCGTGAAGGGGGTCTGTCGGATTGAGGCCGGTTGTATTGACGCAGAAAAGCTTGCGGACTGCAAAAACCTGGCGTGTTGCGTTTGCTCAACACTGGGGAGTAACCCATGATTCGGCAGCAGGACAATGACTTCGATTTTCAACGTCCTCCAAATTCAATCACATCCAATTGGATGACACAATGCGCTCCCCAGCAATATTGAGTCTGCTTCTGTTGTTCGGCATCACGTCCCAGGCCGACGCCCGTTTGTTCTTCCAAACCTACGGCTCGGTGGTTCCCACCGCTGAGGGCTGTGCTTGGAACACCAACAGCGATTACTTCGTCCCGCGGCATTGCGGCACTGGCCGGTACGGCTTGTTCAGTCCCTGCAAAACCAGTTGTACGACCTCGCCCGCTTGCCGCAGAGGCCACGCCCTTTATTCCGGATATTGCAGCCCCTACGGCTGTTTTCATTATTGGTGGCGAAATCACGTCTACGCCCGCAAGTGCGGTTGCTGCCCCGTCGCTTACCACGGACCGTACCGCTCCGGTTGCGGGCCGCACCTTTGTGAACGCAACTGTCATGGTTCGAACATGTGTGCTGGTGGTTTGTGCCCCACGGGGGGAAGCTGTGCCGGCGGTATGTGTCCCGTCGATTCCGGCTTGCCTTTCTGCGCTGATGGCGACGTCGCTTGCGACGATTGCATGTATCTCCCGAATGTCGAATTGAGCGAATTCCAGATCCTGGGAGCCATTTCGCTCTCGGGCGATCCGCTGCTAACGAACCTGCAACTCGGCGTGCCAGCGATGCAATTGCTCCCTGGCCAGGTCCCCGCGATTCCTCAACAAACACCGGCCGCAGAACAGAACCTCCACGAGCTGCCGCTGCCGATTTATGGCAAATCCCCCAATGAGCTCGTGCCGAGGCCGTTGTCGCCGCCACCCTTGCAGCAGCAATAACCAATCACTGGCCCGCCTCGGCGGGCAACCCTTGCCGGCGCCACGCGCCGCGAGCCTACTGGGGAGTATGGTTCGAGGCGGGAACCGGTTGAATGTGGGCAGGCTCTCCATGCGAGAGCCTGCCCGATTTTTTTCGCCAATCGGTAGTTCTTACCAACCGCGTGCGATCCCTGCAATTCGGCTATAGCGCACGCGCAGTCGTGGCCGATACTATAGGTATAACGATGACGGGAGGGCGAAGCGCAGGGCTCTGCGTTTTGCTTCAGGATAAAGGTCAGGGCAAGACGACGGATCGACTTGCCCTGACCTTTTTTATTTTGTCATTCCCGCGCAGGCAGATATCAAGGAGAGCGGGAGGCGTAAGCCTCGCGCAAAAAACGCCGCACAAACCTCTCGCGCACAACCGTCATTCTGATGGAGCCCTAGCGACTGAAGAATCTGGCCTCCCCCTGAGCGCCGCTCTCTCGCGCATGCGCCAGGAACATTTGCCACAGAGGACACAGAGAGCACAGAGGAAATCATGTTAGCCGCGACACGGAGCGCAGCGGAGTGGAGCGGGTGCTAGAAATCGAATCACTATATCTACTTTTCGGTGGATATTTC
>JBGTEU010000434.1:0-7993 GCA_041747595.1 Bythopirellula sp. | reverse complement strand
CCCGAAGTTATCAGGGCAGAGGGCCTCAAAGAAGCGCAATCCCGGGCGCAAGCCTTGGGCAAAGATGTGACCGCGATCTTTCTGATCGGCTGGGGTATCGGCGGCATGGTCTTCGGTGCGTTGGGAGACCGTTACGGCCGGGCCAAGATGCTCACGGTCACCGTGCTGATCTACTCAGCATGTACAGGTTTGAGTTATTTCAGTCGAACCTATTGGGATTTCGCCCTCGCGCGATTCCTAACCGGCATAGGCGTGGGCGGTGTGTTTGGTTTGGCCGTCGCCTTAATTGCCGAGACGCTGCCGAATGAATCTCGCTCCGGAGCGTTGGGCTGGCTGCAAATTCTCTCCACGGTCGGAAATCTGTCGGCAGGGCTAGTCCTGTGGGTCATCACGTCGCTGATAACGGCGGAAGTCATCGGAGCGGGTAACGGTTGGCGGTGGATGTTCTTGGTCGGAGCACTACCAGCCCTATTGGTGGTGTTCACTATGAAATACTTGCGTGAACCCGAGCCTTGGTTACGGGCGAAGGCGGAAGGCCGCCTTCCCCAGGGCAGTATCCTGACGCCTTATCGAGATCTTCTCAGTGAGAAGCGTTGGCGCAAGAACCTGTTGATCGGAGCTTTGATATCTTCAGCCGGTGTGATCGGCTTGTGGGCTATCGTCGAGTACGCGATCGACATTCAGTCCAGGGTCTTCCGAATTTATTTTGAATCTCAAAACATGCCGGAGGATAAGATTCCCGCAGCCATCAGCGGGGCCAAGTCGCTAGCCTATACTCTGCAAATGATTGGCGCAGCAGTGGGGATGTGGTTTATGACTAAGGCATGCATTGTTTTAGGTCGAAAGCCAGCGTTTTGGATCTGGTACATCGGGTCGCTCGTGTCGACGCTGTACGTCTTTTGGGCGATTGAAACTCCGATGGACGCCTATTGGATGATGCCCCTGATGTGGTTCTTCACGCTCGGCGTGTTCGCGGGTTTTGCGATCTATCTGCCGGAAATTTTCCCAAGCCGAATGCGGAGTACAGGAACATCTTTCTGTTACAACCTCGGACGTTTTGCTGCCGCGGGTGGCAGTTATATATCAGCTCGCCTAGCGACCGATTTTTATGGCGCCTATTACGGTTTTGAATCTCCCTTGCGCGAGCGGTACGCGGCCATGACGATGTGTGCGATCTTTCTGATCGCTCTGTTCACGCTGCCGTTTGCACCAGAAACCAAAGACCAACCCCTCCCCGAATAGCAGGAAATCTTGTTATGCTCTGAGACGCGGCGTCCTTGAGCATGGCGAATTTCTTATGTCCGAACAATCTCCATCTGTTAATCTTCCGCGACGCGTCGTTATCGTGGGAGGTGGTTTCGCGGGCCTGCACGTGGCCATGGGCCTCAAGCGCGCCCCGCTGCAAGTGACCCTTGTTGATCGGCGTAATTTCCATTTGTTCCAGCCGTTGCTCTATCAAGTGGCGACGGGGGGACTTTCACCGGCCAACATCGCGGCCCCTTTGCGTGGCATTCTCGCGGGTCAGCGCAATTGCCAGGTTCTGATGGGCGACGTTACCGAAATCGACTTGGCCAATCGCCGCCTGCAAGTTGCCGATCGGGCGTTGGATTATGACGTGCTGGTCGTCGCCGCGGGGGCGACCCACAGTTACTTTGGCCACACGGATTGGGAACGTTATGCTCCCGGCCTTAAAACGATAGAAGATGCCACCGAGATTCGTCGCCGGATTCTCACGGCGTTTGAAGCCGCCGAGCGGAGCAACAATCCCGATGAGCGGCGACGGCTTTTGAATTTCGTCATCGTCGGTGCTGGACCCACGGGCGTCGAGCTTGCCGGATCGCTCGCGGAAATTACGCGGCACACTCTCAAAGAAGACTTCCGAGAAATCAATCCCGCCGTGGCGCAAATCGTGTTGATCGAAGCGGGTAAGCGCGTGTTGCCCGTGTACCCGGCGGAGCTTTCGGCGAAGGCCGAGCAGGCGCTGCACAAATTGGGCGTCACCGTGCGCACCCGCACTGCCGTGGAACACATTGCTGCCGATGGCGTGACTTTGAAAACCACGACGGGTCAAGAATTCTTGGCGACCCACACGGTGCTGTGGGCCGCGGGGGTGCAGGCCTCGCCCCTCGCGAAATTGCTGGCCGAAGCTTCCGGCGCGCAGCTCGATCGCGCGGGTCGTGTTTCGGTCCAGTCCGATCTGTCGCTGCCGGGTCATCCCGAAGTCTTCGTGCTGGGCGACATGGCCAGTTGCGCCGGTCCCGATGGCAAACCGCTCCCCGGTGTCGCCCCCGTGGCGATTTCGCAAGGCAAATACGTGGCCAAGCTCATCAAGGCCCGGCTCGCCGGTCGGCAGCCCACCCCCAAGTATCGTTATCGCGATTTGGGGAGTTTGGCCACTATCGGCCGCAGCGCCGCGGTGGCCGACATCGGCAACTGGCATTTCTCCGGTTTCTTCGCCTGGCTGATGTGGCTCTTCATTCACTTGATGAAAATCGTCAGCTTTCGCAACCGCGTGCTTGTCTTCCTGCAATGGGGCTGGAGTTACTTTTCTTACGACCGCGCGGCGAGACTGATTACTGGAACCGAGAAGTCTGATATCTAGGCGAAAATGGCTGTCCAACTGCTGATGCGCCTCTGTTATTCTCGATGGCCATCAGGCCACTGCGCCGATACCCAGTAGGAGCATCGCGAAGAGTACCAAGGCAATCAACAAAAAGATGCCAAAGAGTACTCGAGCGACCGTGGCTGCGCCGGCAGCAACGCCGGTGAATCCCGCTCCGCCTGCAATGATTGAAATCACCAGGGCGATAATTGCCCAACCCAAGAGTCCCATGGTTGTTCCTCCCTATGTCACGATCAAAAAATTGCCCTAAGTTAAAGCTCTATTCAAGCAAATGCCATGCCGGAAACTTGGCTGTTATCATTAAAAAACGACGTGGGTCGCGATGACGCAAGTCGTTTTTTGATTTCGCGTTTTCTGCCAATCACAGGCCACCCATTACTCAGCACGGGCACACGTAGTAGTAATTCAGAATGTCGTGCTCGAGCTTCTTGAGATCGACGGTCTCAAAACCGGCGGCGGCAAGCATGTCGAGGGCTGTTTCCTTGCCCCACGCCGCGCCGAGGCCCATGCCACCGCTCGCCAGCGAGACGCTCATGCAGTGCATGCACGAGATGGTATAAATCATCGGCCCGAGTGGATGTTCGGTGTTGTTCTGCACGTGGCTCGAAGCGGCGATATCTTGCATGAGGTAGGTGCCCCCTGGTCGCAACGCGTGACGGATATTTTCCAGCACGATATCGGGCCGGGCCTGGTCGTGGATCGCGTCGAAGGTGAAAATCAGATCCAACTCTTCCTTCACCTGCCACTTGGCCGCGTCTTGCACGTGGAAGTACACGTTGCGCAAGCCCCGTTTGTCGGCGATGCCACGCGCGTTGGTGATTGCCTCGGCCGAGAAATCGAGTCCCGTGAAGTAGCTCTTGGGGAACCGCTCAGCGAGGTGCATCAGCGCAAGGCCGGTGCCGCAACCGACGTCGGCCACGTTGATCCCTTGTTCCAACTTGGCTTCGATGCCGGGGATCAGCGGCAAGATGTGATCGTCGAGCCCCGCCACGACGGTCAGCGCGCTTTCGGAAGCCATCACTTCGTGGAAACGTTTGTACGATGAATAGGGGACACCGCGGCCATGTTCGAACGCCGAGGTGACTTCGTCTTCCACGGCGCCGAGCACGGCAACCCACTGCGCGATGCTGGCGATGTTGTCTGACCCCGCGGCACGGGTGAGACACGCAGCATGTTCTTTGGGCAGATGGTATTGCCGCGTGCCGGGATGATAAACCATGATCCCGCTGGTCACCATCGCGCCGAGCCATTCCCGCACGTAGCGTTCGTTGAGCTTGGTGTGCTCGGCGATTTGTTCGCTGGTGGCGGGCGGCATCTCGGCCAGGGAATCGAACAACCCCGTGCGATGCCCAATGGAGATCATCAGCATCAGCGTGCCATCATTCACGGCCTTGAGCATCCGCTCGGCGAAGGCGTTGCCATTGATGGCGGGAGTTTCCAATGCGGAAGTACACGTACACATTTTTCTGTTCCTTATTCTGCCTGGAAAGTTGAACAACTTACTTTTTTCATCGTCCCAGTCTGCGGTGAAGAAAAGGACGACGTAAGTTGACTAGGTGTACACCAACGAATTGCCTGCTAGAATCGGCGAACTCCTCTTTCCTCTTCCCCAAAAAAGGAGAAGATCGTGCCGCCGATTCTTCGCACTATTCATTTAGGCGTTTTTCCTATCCTGATAGGCGCATTTTTTTCTGATTTGTTACTGCAAGCTGCGGAAACTACGCTCGTCGTGGCGACCGATGGCAGCGGGCAATTCACCTCGGTGCAAGCGGCCATTATGAGCGTCCCCGAGGGGCGGCCTGAAAGCCCGGTCGTGATTCGCATTAAGCCGGGCAGGTACGAAGAGCAAATTTATCTACAGCGGGAAAAGCGATTCTTCCACCTCGTGGGTGAGGACCCCGCCACGACGATTCTCACGTACAACTTGCACGCCAACATGCCGGGCGCCGATGGTAAGCCAATCGGCACATTCCGCACGCCTTCGACGCATATCGAGGCCGACGATTTTTCAGCGGAGAATCTTACCTTCGAAAACTCGGCCGGGGCAGTGGGGCAAGCGCTCGCACTTCGCGTTGACGGCGATCGGGCCGTGTTCCGCAATTGCCATTTTCTGGGTTGGCAGGACACGATTCTCGTCAATCGCGGTCGGCAACTTTTCGAGAACTGCACGATCAAGGGGCACGTCGATTTTATCTTCGGCGGGGCGACGGCGTTTTTTGATCGCTGTCACGTTCACTGCCTAGGGAAGGGCTACATCACCGCGGCATCCACGCCCGACGTGGTGCCCTTTGGACTGGTGTTCCGCGATTGCACGATCAGTGGGGAACCGGAAGTGCTGACATATCTCGGTCGGCCCTGGCGGGACTATGGCGCCGTCGCCTTTATCAACACCGAAATGTCGAACGTGGTCCGCCCCGAGGGTTGGCATAACTGGAACCAACCGGAGCGCGAGTACACGTCGCGGTACTGCGAATTCGGCAGCACGGGTGAGGGGGCTCAATTGGATCAGCGCGTTCGTTGGGCAAAAGAACTCACGACGGAATCGGCCGCGCTCTTCACGGTGGAAAAAGTACTCGCCGGGCACGACGGCTGGAATCCCAACGCGCATTAAAAACCGGTCGACAATAAATTGCCAACCGGTCACAAATTCACGTTTGCGGTTTCGCGCCCCTAACGAGACCGACGCAGCAACATCGGCATGCCCAAGCCCACCATGGCCAAGACGGCAGAGGTGGGTTCAGGGATTAATGCAAAGAAGCCACGGATTTCGCCGCCGGCACGGAAGGTGGTATGAATATTGAAGTAGGCGCCCAAATTATTGGGCGCGGTGCCGCTCATGGCGTCGAACAGCGACTGAAAGGCGTTGCTCACCGATCCACCATTAGCCGTGACGAAGGCCGGATTGTAACTACTCGCCTGGCTCATGTCGTAAGTAAAGTCATAGGTGCCCGAAGTACCCCCGGTGGGGAATCCTGTAAAGCTGGGCGTGATGGAAGCAACACCCACGTTTCCCGGAGGAGCGACACAGCAATGGATATGCGCTTGCGTGACATTTCCGGTCAGCCCACTGAATTCCGCGATGACGCGCATGGTGAGAAGATCGGTGTCGACAATCACATGGGAGGTGCCCGTGCCGAGTGATGCATTAGGAGGATTTTCGTTGGCTCCATTCATTTCCGTATAAAAATGGAACGTGTGAGCCAATGCGGATTGAGTCAAAAAAAGCAGCGCGCACGTTGTGGCAAACAGAATTCGTCGAATCATGTGACTGGCTCCTCAAAAAATGCGTGGACCAATTGCTGGTTGTGGACTAGAGATTAGACAGCGATCCCTCGACGAGAGAGATTCCCCCATTCGAAATGTCGTTTAATGACAAAACGATTGCAAGATCCTTAGTGTCGCAAAAATATTTCTCGCGAGGTTCCAGCCGCTTGCGGCTTAGCGGTTGATCGGGAGCATCGCTAAGCCGCAAGCGGCTAGCTTCCTACGTTGTGAAATCCCCGTAACTTACTTATAATGACGAACTTTCCCTGACGGGGACTGTCCGTAGTAGGAACCCCATCCCTGGAGTCAGGGCAGGGGGGCTGTACGCCTCGCAACTACTCGCTTTTGGAGCAAAAATCGTGTTTGAGTCGATCGCCATTGTCGGCGCCACTGGCGCCGTGGGAAGCCTGATTCGCCAAATGTTGGAAGAACGGAATTTTCCATACTCAAAAATCACATTTTTGGCCTCCGAGCGTTCCGCCGGCACGACGATCACGTTCAAGGGGGAAAAACATAAAGTCGAGCTCTTGCGGCCCGAGGCCTTCGACGAGATCGACCTCGCCATCGGCAGCACCCCCGATCCCGTGGCCATGGAGTTCTGTCCCTGGGCGGTCGAGCGCAACTGCGTCGTCGTCGACGAGAGCGGCTATTGGCGAATGGATCCCAACGTGCCGTTGGTGGTCCCCGAGATCAATCCCGAAGCGGCGTTCAATCATCAAGGAATCATCGCCAGCCCCAACTGCTCGACCACTCAGATGGTTCTCGCCATGAAGCCGCTGCACGACGCCGGCACGATTCGCCGCGTGGTAGTGAGCACTTATCAAGCCACCAGCGGGGCAGGGGTGCAAGGTCAAGAAGACCTGATCGCCGGCAGCCGGGCGTTTCTCGACAACGAAGATTACAAATACCAAATCTTCGCCCACCCGATCGCGTTCAATCTGATCCCGCAAATCGGCTCGGAAAAGTTCGAGGGTTACACCAGCGAAGAAATGAAGATGATCTACGAGACCCGCAAGATCTTTGGCGACGACACGATTCAAGTTTGTCCCACTTGCGTCCGCGTGCCCGTGGAAAACTGCCACAGCGAGAGTATCTTGGTCGAAACCGAAAAGAAAATCACTGTTGCCGAGGCCCGTGAACTGTTCGCCGCGACGCCGGGAATCAAAGTGATCGACAACCTGGCAGCGGGCGAATACCCCATGCCGGCCGATTGCAGCGGCGACGATGCCGTGTTCATCGGCCGTATTCGTGAAGATCTCTCCAGCAAGAACGGCTTGGCCTTCTGGTGCGTGAGCGATAATTTGCGCAAAGGTGCCGCAACCAACGCCGTGCAGATCGCGGAGCTGCTCGTGCGATCGCAAGCCACGGTCTAGGCGAGCGGGGTGCGTAAGCACCCTGTCGTTTCGCGTTAGAGTGTCCCCCATGCCGACGTTCAAACTCACGATTGCGTACGACGGCACAAAGTTTTCCGGTTGGCAATTCCAACCCGACCGCCGGACGGTGCAGGGGGCAGTGCAAACCGCGTGGGAGCAAATCACCGGTGAGGCGGTGCAAGTCTCCGCCACGAGCCGCACCGATGCTGGGGTTCATGCGCTCGGTCAAGTCGTTGGGGTCGAGTCCGCCACGCATCTCACGGCAGACCAACTTTACCGCGCCATCAACGCCAAGCTCCCCGAAGACGTGGTGCTGGTGGCCATCGAGGAAGTCGCCGTCGGTTTTCATGCCACCCGCGACGCCAAGGGCAAACGCTATCGCTACCGCATTCATAATGAGCGCACGCGGCCGCTGTTCGATCGCAACTTTGTTTGGCACGTGCCGCAGCCCCTTGATGCCGAGGCGATGCACCGCGCGGGTCAAGCCCTGGTGGGAACGCACGATTTCATGAGCTTTCAGGCGGCAGGTTCGGAGCGGGAAAGCACCGTGCGCACCATCACGGCCATTGAAGTCCGCCGTGGTGCGGGCGATCTCGCTTCGCGTGTTGAGATCGACGTCGAAGGGGACGGCTTTCTTTACAACATGGTGCGAATCATCGCCGGCTCGCTGGTCGACGTGGGTGTTGGCCGCCGCGATGAGACCTGGCTCGCGGAAGTGCTGGCCGCGCGCGAT
>JBGTEU010000433.1:0-3513 GCA_041747595.1 Bythopirellula sp. | reverse complement strand
TGGGGTAGTCGGGATTCACTTCGTCACGCGGAATGGCAATTCTGCCACCGCGATGACCCATTGCCGAGAATCGAGCTCCGCGCCGACTCTCCGCTTCAAAAGCGTTAACGGGGAACGACGAGGGATTCAATCCCCCGGGATGTCCCACGTGGTAGGTGGCTCCACCGATCGAACGTTTGAGCCAAGTATCGACCACGTCGAACACCAACGGCGTATCAACGGGAATCGTTGGATGCAAACAACTCGGTGGTTGCCAAGCGCGATAACGCACGCCCGCCACATATTCTCCCTCTGTACCGGTGGGATGCAACGGCAGTTTTCGACCATTGCAGGTCACCATATGCCGGGGGTTGGTCATCCCTTGTACCTTCACTTGGATCCGCTCGACCGAAGAATCGACATAACGTGCCGTGCCACCGGCGGCGGCCTCTTCGCCCAACACATACCAGGGCTCCACCGCTTTGCGGAGTTCCACTTTCACGTTGCCTTGGACAAACGTGCCGATCACCGGATAACGAAACTCGAAATGGGGGCCAAACCACGCGAAATCCATCGCATAACCTGCACGGCGGATTTCTTCGACCACGTCGGCAAAATCACATTTCACAAAGTGCGGCAACATAAACCGATCGTGCAGCGAGGTGTCCCAATCGACCATCGGCACCTCGTACGGCACTTCCCAAAAGTGCGCCACCAGCGCCCGCAACAGAACCTGTTGAGCCAAGCTCATGCGGGCATGCGGCGGCATTTCGAATCCGCGAAATTCGATCAAACCCAACCGGCCCGTCGCCGTGTCGGGCGAATACAACTTGTCGATGCAGAATTCCGCGCGATGGGTGTTGCCGGTCACGTCGACCAATAAATGCCGGAACACGCGATCCACAATCCACGGCGGGACGTCGCTCTTGCCGACGACTTGCTCGAACGCGATCTGCAATTCGTACCGCGCATCGCGGCGGCCTTCATCCACGCGCGGCGCCTGGCTCGTGGGACCAATAAACGCCCCCGAGAACATGTAGGAGAGCGACGGATGATTGTGCCAAAACCCGACCAAACTCTTGAGCAAATCGGGCCGACGCAGGAAGGGGCTGTCGGCAGGGGTTGGCCCGCCCAGCACGACGTGATTGCCGCCGCCCGTGCCCGTGTGCGAACCGTCGAGGTCGAACTTCTCGGTCCCCAATCTGCTGTTCCGCGCGTCCTCGTAGACGCCCGTCGTCGTGTCGACCAGTTCCCGCCAATCGTTTGCGGGATGAACATTCACCTCGATCACGCCGGGATCGGGGGTCACTTTCAGGTGTTGCAGACGATGATCGTGCGGCGGTTCGTAGCCTTCGAGCGCCACGGGCATTTGCAACTCTGCCGCGGTCGCTTCGATCTTGGCCACGAGATCCAAGTAATCCACCAAGTGATCCATCGGCGGCATGAATAGGTGCAGCACTCCGCCGCGGGGTTCGATGCAAAGGGCCGTCCGTACGGTGTTCGACGGATCGTTTTCTCCGGAGCGGAATTGAATCGGCATCTCTGCCGAGGAATGGCCGTTGCCTTCGTGGCTTTCCTCATGGGAACCATGCCCGAAACCGTTGCCACCTACGCCGTGACCCTTCTCGGCAGACAATTCGTCCCCCGATTTATCACCGCCCCAATCGCCGCCACTCCACTGCGAACCCGAAAAGCCCCCGCCACCACCGCCTCCGGCATAAGCGAGTTTCATTTGGGCCGCGCTCGCGTGTTGCGGGTCGCGCAATCCGCGGTATTGCGGCAGCGGTCCCCGCGCGGCAAGCGGATCGGCCACGTAGCCGAAGCGTTCCAATTCTGGTTGTTCGTACCACAGGAGCGACACGATCGGCAGGCGATAACCCATCGGCGAGTCGCCGGGAATGAGGAACATCTCCTCGCTGCGGACCACCCACTCGCCACTTTCCCAATACGGCTCTTGCACCCACCACACGCGTCGCAGGGGCAGCACGCAACCTACCGGCGAGGTAATCCCCTGCTCGAACACGCGGGCCAGCCGGGCACGTTCGATTTCATCTTCAAGCTTCGAATCCCGAATGTTCACGTTCACCGGCAGACGGCGTTCTTTCCAGGTGTAGTAGAGCGCGTCTTCGTAGCCGTTGATGACGTGTGCCGGATTGACGCGGAGTTTCTCGGCCAACAATTGTCCAAATCGCCGTGCGTCGTCGGCCGTGTGCGTGCCCGGTTTGATGGGATCGGCGATTAAGTTTTCGTCTTGCCAGACCGGCTCAAAATCTTTTCGCCAATAACATCGCAAGGCCCATCGTGGCAACGGCTCGCCGGGATACCATTTGCCCTGGCCAAAGTGGATCAGCGCGCCGCTGGAAAATCGGTGCTTCAATCGCCACAACAAATCGCCGGCCAGGCGCCGCTTGTCCTCACCGAGTGCGGCCGTTTTCCACTCGTCCCCTTCCATGTCGTCGATGGAAACGAAGGTCGGCTCGCCACCCATGGTGAGCCGCACATCCCCCTGCTTGAGGTGTTCGTCGATTTGCGCGCCCAAAGCGTTGATCGCGGCCCATTGTTCGTCGGTGTAGGGCTTGGTGACGCGAGGATCTTCGTGAATCCGCGTGAGCGTCATGTCGAACTGGAAATCCACGGGGGGCTCGGAAGTCGTGCCCGTAATGGCCGCGGCGGAAATCGGCTCCGGCGTGCAAGCGAGCGGAATGTGGCCTTCGCCCGTAAGTAGACCCGAAGTGGGATCAAGACCGACCCAACCCGCCCCCGGCAAAAACACCTCGGCCCAGGCGTGCAGGTCGGTGAAGTCCTGGGCAGCCCCCGCGGGACCCTCCAGCGGTTTCTCATCCGGCTTGAGTTGGATGAGATAGCCCGAAGTGAACCGCGCGGCGAGCCCCATGTGCCGCAAGATGTTCACCAACAGCCAGGACGTATCGCGGCAGGAGCCGCTGCGCTTAGTGAGCGTTTCGTCGCACGTCTGTACCCCCGGTTCCATGCGAATCAGGTAACCGATGTGCTCACTCAACTTTTGATTGACATCAACCAAAAAATCGATGGTCCGCCGACGCCGACGGTCGACGGTACGCAAGTACGTCGCGAGGGGCGAGTTATCGAGCGCCGGCGAGACTTGCAGAAACGGCATCAAGTCGTGCAGCAGCGTCGGATGATAGGTGAACGGAAATTCCTCGGCTTCGGGCTCGAGAAAAAAGTCGAACGGATTGATAACCGTCATCTGGGCGGTGAGGTCGACTTCAAAGACGAGATCCTTCGACCATTCCGGGAAAACGAGTCGCCCGACATAATTTCCGTAGGGGTCCTGCTGCCAATTGATGTAGTGCCCCTCGGGTTGCACGCGCAAGGAATAACTCAGCACCGGGGTGCGAGTGTGGGGGGCGGGACGCAGTCGGACCAAATGCGGGCCGAATTCCGAAGGGGCATCGTACCGATATTCGGTGCGATGATGCAGGGCAACACGTATGGCCATGGCGGGACCCTAAGCAGGTCTGACTAAGGGCGTAGTAATGTGTGGGGGAGTCAACC
>JBGTEU010000432.1:0-3074 GCA_041747595.1 Bythopirellula sp. | reverse complement strand
GTACTCCTGGGGAATCGGGTCTTGTAACAACCAAATTCAAACCAAGTACGCCGCCTTCTTCAACTCCTTATCCACAACTTTCGGTTATAGCTCTCAATACTTTGCTATTCTTGCTATTTTGGTCGTCTGCTCCACCACCTCTCGGGCAGGCATTCTTAGCGGCCATGGTGCTGCTTACGGCGGTGTCACCGGATCGGTTCCTTTTAATAATGGCGTTGGCCTAAGTGGAACGATCGACTACTCCGTTTTTACTGCAAATGCATTCAACGCGAATTTCGGCGGTTTGGGTTATGTACCTGGTGATTTGCTTGTTTACACCTATCAAGTCAATGTGACAGGAAGCCTGAGTGTATCGGCGGAGATTGTGGGCATTTCCAATCCCGCGAATACCATTGGAACGTTTGATATCGGTGACCAAAACGCTTCCTCCGCATCCTTTACTCCTAACGCACGTTGGTTGTTTTCTCCTGGAATTCCAACGGGAATGAGTAGCTGGGGTTTAGCATTCTCCTCTCCAAATCTACCCATCGTCGGCGCGTCCTTAACGGTTAATGGTGGAACACAAGCTTTGATTGCTGGAGTTCCGACTCCCGGTCCTGTTGCTATACCCGAGCCTGCAACTTTGGCGTTATTTGCATCGAGCAGCGTGCTTTGGCTGCTCTCGCGGCAACGGTCATGTTGATCCACAGCGTTGAGTAAGTGGGCTGGAGAACGGGCGATATACCGAGGGGAATTTTTAAAATCCATAGAATAGGCAAGCAAGATTGAATTGGAGTCAAAAGCTATGATGTTCTTCCAAAATATCCGCAACACGGTTCTCTCCACTACAGCGATCTGCTTCCTTTTGGCTTGTGCCGCCCCCGTTGTGGCAGGACCACTGGCCACGACTAACTTCGCCCTAAACGATGGTTTCGGCCCTAATGCGGGCCGCTGGCACGGAAGTGTTGCCGTAGTAGGCGCCGCTTTTGGCGATACTGTTGTGGCAGAAATCGATTGGGCTGCTTTTTCACGGCCCATTGACGGTGGGATTGGCAGGTTTCAATTGTATTTGAACAATCAGGGGATTGCTCAAGCGGATCCGTCGGCTCCCGGCGAAGTGATTTACGTTTACCAAATCACCTCCGTGACGTCGGCTAGTCCTGGAATCGACACGTTGACAGTGGGCCTCGACTCTACCGATGGCCGAGGAGGCGTCTCAGCGCCTTCTTTTGTTCCCACAGGTGCAGCTACCGAAAAATCTCCCGCCAGTGGCGGGGACAATACTACCAGCATGGCGTGGTTTTTCAACGGATCCGAACTCCTTGTCGGGGACACGAGCAGCTTACTCGTCTTTACCAGTCCGTTTGCGCCGGAATTCGATTTCCTGCAAGTCAACTCGGGCTTGGCTGGTCCAGTGGTTTCGCCTTTGGTGGCAAGCCCAAGCGACCGGCTTTTCCAGTTCGATATTCCCGAGCCTTCTTCATTAGTCCTGGGTCTTTTCAGTGTGGGGCTATTCTTCTCGGCAAGGAAAACTCGTTAAGCGAGCCGATTGCGATTGCCCAGCGGTGCTCTAACTTTTTTGAGCATTGGCGTACGGGGCAATTGTCACAAAAGTTGGGACCCCAGCGAATGTGACTAAACTCGACGGCATCACGCTTCTTCGCTGATCGTCACTTTTTCCATGACATCACCCTGCTTGATCGAGTCGACCACCTTTTGGCCGTCGCCCAGGACGCGGCCGAAGATGGAGTGCTTGCCGTCGAGCCAGGGGGTGGGGACGTGCGTGATGAAGAATTGCGAGCCGTTGGTGTTCGGTCCGGAGTTAGCCATCGAGAGGATCCCCGGCTTGTCGTGCTTGAGAGAGGGATCGAATTCGTCGCCAAAAGTGTAGCCCGGTCCGCCGGTGCCGGTTCCCTTGGGGCAGCCAGCTTGGACCATGAAGTCCTCGATCACGCGATGAAACTTGAGACCATCGTAAAAACTCTCGGTGGCCAGCTTGACGAAATTCGCGACCGTCTTGGGGGTTTTATCTTCGAAAAGCTCGAGACGAATTTCGCCCCGGTTGGTAGTGATCGTGGCAACCTTCATCGATGGCTCCGTCTGTGATTAACTGATGAATGCAAAGCAACCACCAGCTTCGCAAGCAGAGGGGGCTTTCGCAACCCCCTAGATTCGTTTTCAGGACTACGTGCGGAAGGTGTGTCGCATGGCGACGGCAATCGGCACGAAAACGAGGAGCGGTATCCAGGCGGCAAGCGTAGGGCGCAGCAGGCTCAATCCCCCTAGTGATTGGCAGGCCAGCGTAACCATCGAAAAGGTAAGAGCCGCAAACAGGCAGATGCCAATCGACAAGAAAATATTCCGATTACGGCGGGAAAACATCAACGGCAAACCGAGCATGAGCATGGTCGTATCCATGAACGGTTGCAGGATTCGCGTATGCACCGCCACGCGGAGATCGGCACCCGGCTCGGTACTGGGTTGGTTCAGTTCCGCCAAGAGTTCGCGGGTTGAGGCCAAACGCCGCCACGCCGTGCCGTTGGCGAGCAACTCGAACGGCAGTTGCGACACAACGAACGCCTCGCGGGGTTTGATCCAAGCGGCTTCCTTGCTGGTCACGATGACGGCGCGTTCCCCTTGCCGCAACGACTTCAGTTTGTCGATATTAGTGGGCACGGAGACGTTTTTGAGCAAGTATCCGGCGGGATGGTCTGCCGTGGCGTCAAGATAGTACGCACTCTCGGCGACTAATTGCTTGCCATACTTCGAGAGCGTATTGGGCAAGATAAATGTTGGCTTGACGATCCGCCGTTCCGCGGCGACGGTTTTCTCGCCGCCGAAAAGAATGTCGGTTTGGCCGTCGTAGCGGGCTTCGAGATCGCGGAACTCGCTGCCGCCCAAGTCTTTGGTATCGCGCGTGAGTTGATCGCGGACTTGAGGAATGACCAATTCTCGATTTACGGCGGCCAGCACGCTCAGCGTGACGACCGCGATCATGATCGGCTTGACGATTCGCAGCTTAGAAATTCCCGCGGCCATCATGGCGGTCATTTCCTGATGCCGCTGCAACCAGGTGACGGTGAACATGGCGGCGA
>JBGTEU010000431.1:0-11245 GCA_041747595.1 Bythopirellula sp. | reverse complement strand
GGCGCCGAGGAGATGACCGAGGAGCAACAACGTTTGCTGCGCAAGTTGCTTGAAGAATTGATCGGCAACTTCGAAAGTGAATTAAAAGACAAGGCGCTTCACGAACTCGATCACGCGGGCTTCGACAAACTCCATTTCGCTTGGGCGGGCAGCTTGGAAGTCGGCAAAGGGCACTACTTTCGCATCCATGGTCCGACGCTCGTGATCGAATATGACAACACCCAGAACGACGCCAATCATGCCCACCTCGTCTGGCATTCGCCGGACAACAACTTTGGCGCCGACTTTCTCCGCCAGCATTATGCCGAGAGTCCGCATCACCAACATGCGAAGTGAACCGCTGATGATCGCAGATAACTCGTTAATCTTCTCTGCAAGATTAGCGCCTATCAGCGTTTATTAGCGGTTTCACCTTCGCTAGCAGCCGCTAATCTTTTCGCGATCGATTCCACCCTCAAGGTCGTCATCCCCGCCACCGATACTAGGACAAGGCGGCGGTGTGCGACCACTGGGGTGCTAGCACGCGCCGACGAACCTTTTCGTGATAGAAGGACTCATCGACGTGACCATTCCCCGACGAGCCGACATGATGACCGGCGACGATCACGCGGCCCCGCGACCCGCGGTGCTCGCTGAATTACCTCATGTCGGTGACGCGCCAATCGCGCCCCAAGTTGTTCCCACGCCTCCCGAGAGGTCAGGTTCGCGGACCGCGCGAAGCGTCCATTCAACTCATCCCGCGTTTGCCGATCTGGCGGACTTGCCCCACGAAGTTGAAAGCCCCAAACAAGTCGGCCGCCGCCAAACCCGCTATGTGGATCGAGCCCATACCGTTCACGATTGGGAAGAGCCAGAAACCTACGAAGAAGAACTCCCCGAACCACGTGGGCGCGGCACTCCATCGCAAAATCGCGTTGTTCATCGCCATCCGCATTCACGCCGCGCGCCGCGGCACCAATCGAGTCTGGGGGCGTTGCTCTCCGAGACTCATGCCCAACTCGGTTCGTTTGCCGGATTGATTGTCACTGTGGCACTCATGGCTTCGGCCGGGCTGTTGATGTGGATGATGAGCGCCCAACGTCATTCCGGTACGGAGTTTGACGATTTCGCCCTGCCGGGATTCCGCGTGGAATCCAACACCGAAATGACGTCCGCGGAACAAACGTCACCGCTCGTAGACACTGGTTTCAACCCAGGAGCACCACAGGTCGAGGATTTCGAGTACGTGCCCCCCACTTCGCCCGCCGAACAAGCTTCGCCAAGTCAATCCTCGACTCCTGCACCCGCGGATACCAACGCGATGATTCCTCGGCCGATCATGGAACAAGTCGCGGAACCATCGCAACCTCTGGGGGAGCTGTCGTTCCCCGTGACCCACACGCCGCTCGCGCTAGATTACAGCAAGGCCCGCAATAGCTCTGCCGACTCTCTGCAAGAACTGCCGGCCGTGGCGGAACGGGGCGCACCCGCCATCACTGAACCGATCAATCGCTAATCCCTTGTCTTTGAGAATCAACATGAGCAACATCGACCAAGCTTTTATCAACGCCTACTCCGACCAAGCTGCGGCGATGCCCACCGAGCCGACCCGGGCAAGTTTTGCACCGCGACCCGCCGCACCGGTATCGCGTACTCCTACGCTTCGCGTTTTTGCCCACGGCACGGAACAGGAACCGGCTGGAACTCGGGTCGACGAGCCGCAGGCCAAACTTGTTGCGGAACGAGCTCCCCATTTCGTGGCCCCGGCAAGAAACCCCGGCGCAGCCATCGCCGCTCAACAACAGGCGGCTTTCGCGGAAACCGAAGAGCTCGCCTTGCCGTCGCTCGTCGGCGAGCGTCGGCCTTTGTCGACCTTTTCCACGCCGCGACCAGCACCGAGTGCTGCGTTCAAACCGGTGTTTGAAGTCGACGAATTTCGTTGGCCGGCCATCACCGACGAGCTCCTCCGAACATCGCGAAACCTGTTGCTGCCCGTGACGGATTTACTTCTTGCCGCCGCCGTGGAAGGCCGCTCGCTGGTCGGCATTGCCGGCACGATTGCGGGCGTCGGTGCGTCAACCGTTACGATGTGCCTCGCGCGCTTGATCGCCCAAACGGGGCACTCGATTGTCGTCGTCGACGGCAATTTCGCCCGCCGCAACTTGGGACAGACTCTTGGCTTGGAATTCGGAACGGGCTGGGACGACGTGCTCGCCGGTCAGATTCCTCTTGCCGAATGCGCGGTCGCGTCGGTCGCCGACAGAATCACTCTCATGCCGTTGGGTCGTCGAGAGGACGTCGCAAGCGAACGGCTCTCGAGCATTCAATCGTCCGTCATCGCCGGCATGTTGCGGTATCACCACGACGTCGTGCTGTTCGATTTGGGCGCCGCAAGCGAAACCGCTCAACTCACCGTGGCGAAGAACATCCTCGAACATTGCCGGCTCGACGCGGGAATCATCGTTGCCCCCAGCGGCGCGAAAGACCTCGCTACGCTCCACGGCATCGACCAACTGAGCGCCCTGTTCGGGCCGCTCTGCTTGGGCGTAATCGGCAACCGGGCAGGGTAGAAAACGAACAACTGACATGTACACAGACTACTGGCAACTGGAGACCAAGCCGTTCGAGCCGACCGCCGATGCGCGCTTTCTGTTTCCCTGCTCGGCGCATCAGTCCGCCCTGCACAAGCTGCGTTACGCCGTTGAAAGCCGCCGTGGAGCGGCGCTGTTGGTCGGCCCCGCGGGGATCGGCAAAACGCTGCTCTCGGAAGTGCTCTGCCGACAACTTGGCGACGCCCTGGGGAGTTACGCTCACCTGGTGTTTCCGCTGATGTCGCCACGCGAGATGCTGGCCCATTTGGCCGGACAATTGGGGGCCCCCGCGAATCGCGCGCAACCCACGGTCGAAGAAAGTTTGTGCTCGCTGGAAATCGTGCTCACCGAAAATCGGCAGCACGGGAAGCTCGCTCTCCTCGTGGTCGACGAAGCCCACTTGCTCGAAGACGCGGGGCTCTTGGAACCGCTCCGATTGCTCATGAATCTGCGTGACCACGGCGAGCCGCTGTTTACGTTGCTATTCGTCGGCCAGGTGCCGGCGCTCTCCACGATGGAGCGCTCGAACAATCTCGACGAACGGTTGGAAATGAAGGTGCTCTTGAAACCGTTCATCAGCGAAGAAACCGCCGGCTACATCGAGCATCGGCTGGTGACGGCCGGCGCCACGCGACCGCTGTTCACACTTCAGGGCCTGGAAATGGCTCACCAACTCTCGGGGGGCATCCCCCGGAGAATCAACCGCCTCTGCGATCTCGCGCTGATGGTCGGCTACGCCGCGGGCGATTCCGAGATCGACGCCCCGCAATTGCGGGCTGTGAATGACGAATTGGTGACGCTAACGGCGGCGGCTTAGATCAGCAGGCTTACAGTCCTAGGATTCTCCGCGGGTTATCGACCATGAGCCGGCGGATTTGACCGTCGTCAAAGCCGAGCGCGCTGCGCAAATTGTCGGCAGAACGCTGCATGGTGCTCGCCGAGCCAACGAGGTGACTCTTGTCCGCCGCCCAGGTTGCCCAATTCTCATCGACGATGACTTTCCGAGTGCCCAACCAATATTCACCTGGGCCGAGCCCCGCGCCAGAGACGGCATCGGTCACAATGAATGCCTGGTCAAATCCACAGCATTTAATGTAGTTTCGCAGTGCCATCATCGGCACATGGACGCCATCGGCGATGAAGCCAACGGATAGATTGTCGGACA
This sequence comes from Bythopirellula sp., assembly GCA_041747595.1. GTDB lineage: Bacteria > Planctomycetota > Planctomycetia > Pirellulales > Lacipirellulaceae > Bythopirellula. The sequence goes on along the minus strand of JBGTEU010000431.1, from coordinate 7,510 downwards.
GGCTCAGCACGCGCTCGATGATGTTGTCGTGCCGAGGCAAGGTCTTTGGACAGGCATTTCCGAGGTGGGTGAACAACGACAGGCCGGCATCGATGCTCGCCCGCAGTTCATCGAGCGACGGGTTGCAATGGCCGGCGGAGACGCGGATACCGTGCTGGGCGAGATATCCGGTGACGACCTGGTTCTCGTCGCGCTCCGGCGCGAGCGTGACGATGCGCGTGAGGCCGCCGGCGGCTTCGAGTAACGATTTCATTGTGTCCAAGTCGGCGGCACAGGCGAATTCGGCCGGATGGGCACCGATGTAGCCGATCTGTTCGTTAAGAAACGGGCCTTCGATATGGATGCCCCAAATCATGTCGGCGATTGTGCGGTCCATGCCGCGCAGGCGGGCGATGTTGGCCAGTCGCCGGCACATGGCGTCGAGGTCGGCCGTGACGATGGTCGCCAGGATGCCGGCCACGTCGTCGTCGCGCAGCCGGGCGCAAACGGCGACAACTTCTTCGAGATCGAGCTCATCCGCATTGAAGTCGACATCTGCGTATCCGTTCACTTGCAGATCGACATAGCCGTTGGGAACATGCATGGCGTTGCCGGTACGAAGTGAGTAAGGAGTTAATTTGCCGATGAACATCATGATTATGCCCGACAAAGCGGAGTTGGGAAAGGCAGCCGCGGCGGCAGGGGCCAAGGTCGTGAGGGAGGCCATCGCCGCGCGGGGCGCGGCCAACATCATCGTTGCGACCGGCGCTTCGCAATTCGAAATGTTGACGCAGCTTGTTGCGAAACCGGACATCGACTGGCACCGCGTCACAGCGTTTCATTTAGACGAATACGTCGGCCTTGCGATCACGCATCCCGCCTCGTTCCGCTGCTATTTGTGGCAGCGATTCGTGAGCCGGCTGCCGCTGCCCCTCTGCGCGTTTCACTACCTCGACGGCGAGAGCGATCCGCAGGCCGAAGCTGTCCGCGTGAGCGAGATCATCCGCCAGCACCCGATCGACGTGGCGTTCGTGGGCATCGGCGAAAACGGCCATCTCGCGTTCAACGATCCGCCAGCCGATTTCGAGACCGAAGAGCCGTACCTCGTCGTCGAGCTCGACGAAGCGTGCCGCCGGCAACAACTCGGCGAAGGCTGGTTCGCCACGCTCGGGGAGGTGCCCCAGCAAGCGATTTCAATGAGCGTGCGGCAGATTATGAAAAGCCGCGCGATCATCTGCACGGTGCCGGACGAACGCAAGGCCGAGGCCGTACGCAACGCGGTCGAGGGCGGGGTCACGCCCCAAGTGCCGGCGTCGATTCTCCAGCAGCACGAGCATGTGAAGCTGTTTCTCGACCCGCCGGCCGCATCGCTGCTCCGCAATTGCGGGCTGTGAATGATGAATTGGTGACGCTCTCGGCAGCGGCGTAAGCAGTTTCCGACGCCTCGCAAATTGGTGTATAGTTTCTGTATACCCATCCGCGAGGATTATCATGGCTAGCTTCGACCGCATTACGTCCCAGCCTGACCTCCTTAACGGCCAACCGTGCATCCGTGGCATGAGGCTCACGGTGCGACGTGTGTTGGAATCTCTAGCCCTTTATCCAGACCGTGATGAATTGCTTGCAGAATATCCCGAACTCGAAGAAGAAGATATTCGCCAGGCTTTGGAGTTTGCCGCCGCAAATCTTGACGACCGTGTGGCAGAGTTGCGACCAATGGCATGAAGTTCCTTTTGGACCAAGGCATCTTGCAATCGGCGGCCAGCTTGCTTGGCCCATCAACGGGCGGTGAATGATGAATTGGTGACGCTGTCGGCAGCGCCGGGGTGGCGCTGGACGATGGTGGTAGAACACGCCTTAATAGCTATCCAGCTGGATTCCGAGGTCGAACGCGCACCCATCCATCGTGATTAATCAAAAGATATTGGTGAGCCCAACTACCGTCTGCTTGACGCGTACGAAAATAAATCCAGGGCATATTCAGTTCGTCAAGCTCATGCACACGAACCGGACGGCGGCGAGCAATGAGAGTTCGATAGGCTGCCAGCGTTTCGTCGTGGCAGTTATCCCTGCTAAAACCGGTAGGCATGGCAACAAAACGGATTTGATCGCCGACTCTTAGATCACGCCATTCCTCGAATTTCAGCAAAGCACCAACCTCTAAGCCGTCTGTCTAGCGTGAAGTACTTCGCCTGGCATGATTCGCCGGACATCTTTAGCGTCCACGGTGATCAGAGCAATTGTCGCGCCGCCCCCATCCACAAACTCCACCTCGTAGGCGGCACCATTCTTGTAGACATGAACGATGGTGCCAACATCACCACGATTAAGTTTCTCGTGATCGGGGTCACAATCGAGTACTACGAGTTCATGTTCAGCGATCATGAGGAGGCATCCGGATAGGCGGTTACCAAACGTGGAGGATCATCGTTCTCGACAATCCAAATTGTCATTACACGACCAGGCCGGTGATCGGGCCGAGAAATCGTCCCCGGCACTTTATATTTTACACCATGCGCCGACCGTTCGGTATCGAATTGTTCGCCTGTCTTTGCGATTGTCAGCAGATCGGCTGCCAGCGTCTTCCAGACATGTTGTTCGTAACCAAGGCTATTAAACCAAACTGCCTTCGCACCACCATCGGGGTGTTCATGATTTAGCAGATAGTCATGCACTTTTACACGACTTGCAATTGCTCGGTTTGCGTCTGGAATCGGCATGGAGCAATCCTAAGACACCTACCCCGCTTGGGCCAACAACTGCCAGAGCGGGTTGGGGAAGAAGAACAGCCCCAGAATCAACAACGCGCAAAGCCCAACGGCCGCCGTCAGTGCCAGCGATTTGCTGGCCGTGAAGGTGACCGCTTCGGTTTGCGGATGCAGGTACGCACGTCGCACGAGCCGCAGATAATACCAACCGGCGATCGCCGCGTTGATGGCGAGACCGAGCGCTAACAATCGCATGGTCGTTGATTCGGTCGACCAGGCCGCCAGGAACAGATTGAACTTGCCCCAAAAGCCGCCCGTGGGGGGTAGGCCCGAAAGGCTAAACAGAAAGATGGCGAGCACCAACGCCAATAGCGGCGAAGTCGCGCTGATGCCGTCGAGGTCGTTCACCGTTTCAATCGGTTTGCCATCTTTCTTCAACAAGAGCAGCGTGCCGAAAACGCCAAGAGTCATCGTCGAGTAAATCAGCAAGTAAAACAGCACGGCCTGGGCGCCGCTGAATTCCGCGCTCGTGCCCGGCAGCACCGCGAGTCCCACGAGCATGTAACCCGCGTGGGCAACGCTGGAGTAGGCCAAGAGCCGTCGTAAATCGTTCTGCAACAGCGCGAGCACATTGCCGACGGTCATCGTCACGATGGACAGCATGGCGAGTATTTCCGGCGCGGGAACGGCGAGCGGTTTGAAAATCGGGTCCACGTCGGTCGTGAGCAAAATCGACCAGATAAGCCGCAATAGCGCCGCGAAGCCAACAATCTTCGGCAAGACGGCCAAGAGGCCCGCCATCGAGGTGGAAGTTCCTTGGAACACGTCGGGGGCATAAAAATGGAACGGCACCGCCGTGATGCGGAAGCCGAGTCCCGCCACGGTCATCGCCACGGCAATCTGCAACATGCCGACGCTCACCATGCCGGTCGGCTCGGCGAGCGATTGCTTGAGCCACACAAAATTGGTCGAGCCGGCGCTCCCTAGAAAAATGCTCAAACCGTAGAGCACGAAGGCCGACGAAAATATGCTTAAAAGAAAATACTTGGCGGTCGCTTCCAGGCCCGCGGTGCCGCCGCGCGAGAGATACAACATGATGTACGTGGGGATGCTCACCAGTTCGAGTGCAACGAAGAGCGCGATCGAATCGTTTGACGCGGAAACCAAATTCGCCCCCGCCACGATCATCAACAGGCAAGCTATCTGCTCGGCGGCATAACGGGGATGCAATTGCTCGGCAGTGAAAACAAGCAGCACCAAGCCAACGATCAACCCGGCTGGCCGCAACACTTGGGCCAACGAATCGTTGAGAAACGCCACGCGGGCGGGATCGACGGTCACTTCCGCCGGCCAAAAAAAGTAAGCCGCTGCCGCCGCGAACAACGCAAGGGTACCCGCCCACACGCTTTGCATGCGGAGCTTCTCACGCGCTTCTGGTGAAACCGCCGATGCAAAACTCGTCCACAGCACCAACAGCGCGGCGGCGGCGAGCAAAATCAATTCGGGCACCAATGTGCGGGCGGTCCCCAGCAAATTCCCGTCAAGATCGTTCACTGGGCTTTCTCCAAGGAGGCGGTCGGCTGCGCAGCCGCCAGTTGTGCGTTTTCAAGAGAAGGCGAAACCGCCAACGGATTTGGCAACTCATCGGAATAAATCGCCGCGATCGAGTCCACCTCGGGTTTCATGACATTTAGAAACGGCTGCGGGAAGACGCCGATGATCAAACAGAGGGCCAGAATCGGCGCGAGCGAGGCAATTTCGCGGCCGTTGAGGTCGGGGAGTTCCGTGTGGGCGGTCAACTTCTTGCTTGGCGTGCCGAATAGCGCGAGTTGCAACATGTTCAAAAGATACCAAGCACCAAGGATGATTCCGAACGTGGCGATGATCGCATAACCGGGGTGAACCTTGAACATGCCAATCAACGATAGTATTTCGCCGACGAAGCCGTTGAGCCCCGGCAGGCCCATGCTGGAGAGGCATGCAAACACCAAGCAGCAGGAGAACAGGGGCAACCGCGAGGCAAGCCCCCCCATATCGTCGAGTTGCCGGGTGTGGAGCCGCTCGTAAATCATGCCGACCAACAGGAATAATGCCCCCGTCGACAAACCGTGATTGATCATTTGCAACGTACCGCCGGCGATGCCCTCGGCATTGAGTGCGAACAGCCCCAACATGCAGAAGCCCAAGTGGCTGACGCTGCTGTAGGCGACCAAGCGTTTCATGTCGCGTTGGCTCAGCGCGCAGAACGCACCGTACAAAATGCCGATCACCGACAGGATGGCCACCAACGTCACGCCGACGTCGGCAACCGCAAGCGGCAAGAGTGGCATCGCGAGTCGTATGAAACCGTAGGTGCCGAGCTTCAACAACACGCCGGCCAGCAGCACGGAACCCGCCGTGGGGGCTTCAACGTGAGCGAGCGGCAACCACGTGTGGAACGGGAACAACGGCACCTTGATCGCGAACCCGGCAAACAGTGCGAGAAACATCCAGAACTGGGCGGATTGCCAAAAGGCCAACAGGTCGGCATCCGCCGTCATGATTTGGCGGCGCATTTCTTGGGCAAGCTCGGGAATCGAAAAAGTGAAGACCTCGGAGTTCACCGAATGAACGGCGAGCACGACGGCGAGCAAACCCAACAAGCTGACGAGACTGCCGGTGAGCGTGTAAATGAAAAACTTCCCCGCGGCGTATTCGCGGTGCGATCCGCCCCAGATGCCAATCAAGAAAAAGAGCGGAATCAGCGTGAACTCGAAAAACACATAAAACAAAATCAGGTCGAACGCGCAAAACACTCCCAACATGCCGGTTTCAAGAATCAACAGCCAGGCAAAAAATTCGGCGACCCGGACATTGATCGACGTCCACGATGCGAGCACGGCAGATACGGTGAGTAGAGCGGTAAGGGCTACAAGCCAGAGCGAAATCCCGTCGATGCCGAGATAAGCTTCGATTTTGATTGGCGGGCCATCGTCCCTTGCAAACTCAAACCAGGTGGCGCGAGTCACCATCGGCGGCGACATGATTCCTTCGACAAGCACGTCGGGCGAAGTCGGCTCGAACTTGGCCACCACAACGAGCGACAGCGCAAGCGTCGCGAGCGTCACGAGCAAACTCAGCTTGCGCACCGCGTCGGGCCGGCTGGAACCCACCAGGGCAACCGCCACGGCCCCCGCGGCGGGAAGCAAAATCATGAATACCAGCAACGAATTCATCCAAAATTTCCTAGACGCTTAGGACAACCTTTACGGTGCCCACACGAAATAAACCACCAAAACCATCAGTCCCACGAACATCATCGCCGCGTAGGATTGAATCAACCCCGATTGCCATTTGCGGAACCAACGACCGACACGCGCGGGGCGCCCGGCGGTCCAATCCACGAGGCGATCAACCACCGATTTGTCGAAATCCCCCGAGCCATCGGCGATCCCCTCCAAGGGTTTCACGGCGATGTACTGATACAGCTCGTCGAAATAAAACTTACCGAGCGACAATTTGTAGAATCCTGCAAAGCGTCTCGACCAACCCGCCGCCATGCCCGGCCGGGCCATGTAGACCCACCATGCGGTGAAAATTCCTGCCAAGCCAACCAACGTACCGGACGCCATCACCGTGGCCGAGAGCGCGTGCGGTTCGCCATGCAGTCCTGGTGCGTGCGATACGAAGTGGAAGAACCCATGCGTCGGCCCGACCGCCAGTCCAATAAATGCCGCACCGACGGCAAGCGCGATTAAGGGCCACGTCATCACGCGCGGAGATTCATGGGGATCGTGTCCCGCTTCTTTGGGAAATTGTTCTGGTCCCCAAAAGGTGAGGAAATACGCGCGGAAGATATAAAATGCCGTGAGGCCCGACGTGAGCAAAGCACCCACGTACAACCATCCGAACAGAGCCGGGTAATCGCTTTCCTCGGCGGCGAGACCCACCACGGCGAGGATTTCGTCCTTGCTCCAAAATCCGGAAAGGGGCGGGATCCCCGCGAGCGCGAGTGCTCCCACTAAAAAAGTCCAATGCGTGTAGGGCATCACTTTACGGAGGCCGCTGAACTGGCGGATGTCGATGATGTTTCCCATCGAGTGCATGACGCTCCCCGCGCCAAGGAACAACAGCGCCTTGAAGAACGCGTGGGTGAAGAGGTGGAACATTGCCCCGATTGCGGCGAGGGGCAGGATCTCTTCACCGCTGCAGCCGGCACCGAGGGCGAGAAACATCAGACCCAATTGGCTCACGGTCGAGTAAGCCAGGATTCGCTTGAGATCGTTCTGCGTGAGAGCAATCAGCGCGGCCATGAGTGCCGTGAAGCCGCCGATGACGGCGACCGTCGCTTGCGCTTCCGGGGCAAACACGAACAGGGGCGACAACCGGCAGACCATGTAGACACCCGCGGTAACCATCGTCGCCGCGTGAATCAACGCGCTCACGGGGGTGGGGCCTTCCATCGCATCGGGAAGCCACACATGCAGCGGGAACTGAGCCGACTTACCGACGGCACCGGCGAACAAGAGCAAGCACGCGGTAGTGAGCAGAGTGGGGTGCTGCCGGGCAATCGTGGCCGCGGCCTGGAACACGGTCGGGTAATCCAGCAGTTGTTGACCCGCGGGGGGAGTCCACCGAAATGCTTCCCCCACGAGCAGCCACAACAGAAAGATGCCGATGGCGAAACCAAAGTCGCCGATGCGGTTCACAAGAAACGCTTTTTTGGCAGCCGCCGCGGCTTCAGGTTTTTGAAACCAAAAACCAATCAGCAAGTAACTGCACAGGCCGACCGCTTCCCAAAACACATAAAGCAAAATGAGATTGCCGCTCAACACGAGCATCGT
>JBGTEU010000430.1:0-2347 GCA_041747595.1 Bythopirellula sp. | reverse complement strand
CGGCGATTTTCGCACCGATCTTGGAACCTTTAGTGACTTTGAGAATTACGTCCATGGCGCTGCCAGCCAATTTTAAAAAAGACACTTATTGAGAAGACCCCGTTTGTCGGGCTGGCGAAGGCACACGTGCGCAAATTGGGCCGCAAGCACGGCGAAATTCGCGGACAAGGCCTTCCCCCCCGGGACCTCCTCATCACTGCAGAATATCACGAACCGTTGAGCAAAGCTCTTTACAAGTCCTTGACCCACAGGAATTCTAGTCAGTGCAACATATTGTATCATCCCCCCGCAGGGGGGTGGTGGGCACCCGCTGTCGCAACTCGGTCTCAAATTCGAGTGCTTAGAGGCCCCACCCGTTTCATCGGCCCTTATCCCGGCTGGCGCTTAACGCCTTTGGGTCCAAAGCCGATTTGCGTATTTTTCTTCTTGCAGAATCGTTGCCAATGCCCGGCATTCCCCATCGAGGGTTCGCTCGCAAACACTGCTGGGCGATCGCTCAACCGATTCCATGCCGAGAAGTAGTGAAAGTCGCGTCAACAATTCGCTCGTTAGAAAAGTCGTCGTAACACTATTATCACACAGATTACTGAGGCCTGCAAGTTCGGGACCATACGTGGAACGTTCCAACAAGATGCTTCCATGCTGTAAAACGGCTCCCCGGTTGCGGCGTTGGGCACTCCCAACGATTTTGTCGTCCCGCATGTGGCCGACCGCAGAATTCTTCGTGTCAGGATCGCAAAAGACAATGTCTCCCCGCGCGCGGCGCTGAAAGCAGAGAAAAGGTTCCGCCCCCGACTGCTCAAGCGAGTTCTTGGGAAAGAGTTGGATCGCCGTGGGATCGCAACTCGCGGACATCTGACCGCGGATCGTCGCGGCGATCACTTCGTGCACGGCGTTGTACAAACCCTGCGTATCGGCGGCGAGCGGATGATTGCGAGGCAAGGCAATACTGTAAGTCAACTCGCGGTCATGGATGATCGCCCCGCCACCGCTCTGCCGACGGACGATCGCCGCGGATGCGCTCGCGGGATGTTGCGCGCGGTCGGTGTATTTTTGAAAATAACCCAGCGACAGTGTGGGTTCGATCCACTCGTAGAAGCGCAAGCTGGCGATGCCCTTGGTCGCCGCCTCGGAAAGCAGCGCTTCGTCGACCGCCATGTTCCAAGCGCCGCTTTGCGGCGGATCGACAATCAATCGACAGGGGAAGATGGGGGGGGATGTCATTCCGATCGGAGTTCAGCGACGAGAGGAATCTTGGTTAAACCATTGCACGTCTCCTTGTGCGTGTGACAGAAGAACCCAGATTCCTCAAGTCGCAAGACTCCTTTCGGAATGACAAACTGTTGGGCCTTCGTCATTTCTTTACAGCGCGGCCCAGGTGAGCACCGGTTGACGGGCGGCTCGCACTTCGTCGGGCCGGCTCACGGCAGTGGTGTGCGGTGCATCATGCAACACTTGCGGATCTTCCTCGGTGATGCGGAACAACACTTCCGCGAACGCATCGAGCGTTTCCTTGCTTTCCGACTCGGTCGGCTCGCACATCATCGCCTCGGGCACGGTGAGCGGAAAGTAAACGGTTGGGGCATGAAAACCGTAATCCAATAGCCGCTTGGCGATGTCCATCGCCGAGATTCCCTTTTCCTTTTTCAGCGCCGACGCCGAGGCGACAAACTCATGCATGCAGCGATTCCCCTGCGGCACGGGGACGATGTGCTTCACGCGGCTCAGCAGATAATTCGCATTGAGCACCGCGTTCTCGGAGACGGCTCGCAGACCGTCCGGGCCATGCGTGCGGATGTAGCAGTAAGCCCGCACAAGGACGCCGACATTGCCGAAGAACGAACGGACCTGGCCAATCGACTTGGGCCTATCGAAATCGAGCCAGTAACGCTTGTCGTCTTTGCGAACCACCGGAGCCGGCAGATAGGGCCCCAGCTTCTTAGTGACGCAAATCGGACCCGCGCCTGGTCCGCCGCCACCGTGCGGGCCGCTAAAGGTCTTATGGGGATTGTAGTGCTGCATATCCGCACCAAAATCGCCGGGTCGGCAGATTCCCAAGATCGCGTTCATGTTCGCGCCGTCGAGGTAAACAAGTGCGCCGGCGGCATGCACCTTGTCGGCAATCTCGCGCATGTGAGGTTCGAACAATCCGAGCGTGCTCGGATTGGTGATCATCATGACGGCAACTTCGTCATCGAGCTTCGCGGCGAGATCGGCCATGTCGACAAAGCCGTCGGATGTGGTCTTCACCGAGATCGATTGCAAGCCCGCCATCGCCGCACTTGCGGGGCTCGTGCCGTGAGCATTGTCGGGAACAAGCACCTTCGTGCGGTGCTGATTCAAGTCG
>JBGTEU010000429.1:0-4392 GCA_041747595.1 Bythopirellula sp. | reverse complement strand
ATCCGTTGCGGCCGAGCAGGCCGATGTGTTCGCCCGGTTCAATTTGGCAAACGACACTTTCCAAGAGCGCCGGCCCTCGGAAGCCGATGCTCATGTCGTTGTATTGAATAAGTGCCATCGCGCGCGGGAGGGGAGTCAGGGCAGGGTTGGTTATCCGCCCATCTGACCCGCTCGCGTGCCTATTGAGAATGTCGGGGCAAACTCCCCCTTCCTACGAACTGCTTACTACACAGTTTCCAGGGCGGGGAGACGCAGGCCGTTGGTGAGCACGCGAAAATGCTCGGTGGGGGGTGGAGCCGTCGTGGAGTTGATCTCCAACCAAGCACTTTGCACATGGCTGGTATCGTTGGGTAGCGATTCACCGCGAATACGTCGCAGAACGCACTCAAACGCAACGCTCCCCAAAAGGAGGGAATCCTGACAAATCGCCGTCATTCGCGGATAAAGCAAGCTACGCGTGTCGGTGTCATCAAAACCAACAACGGATAATTCATTGGGAACTTTAATCCCCAAACAATGTGCCTCATTGATCAGACCGATCGCAATAAAAGGATCGGCGGCAAACACGCCGGTCGGCGGCTTGGGCATTGCCATCAGTTTTCGCAACAGCTGGGCACCATCCATTCGGTGAGGCGGAATGCGACAGACGAGATCTTCCTTGTAAAGTCCTGTCTCTTGCATGACTTCGCAATAAGCGGCAAAACGATCGCCGTGATCGCCGTCCTCGCAATCACTCGAGGCAAAGGCGATGTTGCGATGTCCCAGAGAAATCAAATGCTCCATCGCCTCACGACTGGCATTGCGTGAGCTGGCATATACGAATGGCAAACGCGGATGATCGAAGTGGTCGCCAAGGACTACCAAAGGAAACGGCTCGAGGGCCATCCTTGTAACGATTGCGCGATCGGCCGCGGTCGATCGGACGATCGCCCCGCAAATGCCTTTGCGGGCAAAGAATTGGCGAAAGTTTTCGTCGGGAAGCTTGTCACGCACCAGATCGATGACGATCAGATCGTGACCGCTCTTGCGCATCACGTTGATCATCCCTTCGATACATGCCGAGTCATAAGGGGAACCAGGTGAAAAAGGACCGGCGTAGAGCAGCGCTACAGAATCGCAAGAACGACGTCCCACGCTGGGGAGATAATCGCAACGATCAATTGCGGCAAGAACCTGATTCTTCAGATCTAAGGCAACGGTACCATTGCCGTTAATGACACGGGAAACAGTAGCAATGGAAACACCAGCTTCCTTTGCAACTTCGCGGATGGACGGCATACCGATTACCTATAACAAGAATTAAGACAAGAAACAGTTACATCACGTAGCTTAATCTACGGTTCAAGTCAGTGGAAGTCAATTCTGTCGATTTTGCGGACCCTACATAGCATGATTTAAGGGAAAATGACTCATTTCCTCGGATTCAAGTTGTTTAAGCCATTTTACCGCAAAATCTGGAAAAATTGTTGACACCGGCACAGTTCCTAATTATGATACTAACTGTTTCGCATGTGTTACTTTTCGACTCGGTGACTTCCTTCACCTGACATGAGTGGGCAGCACCCGATTTGCCGAGTTTTCCAACATCGGCAACCAGGGTCAGCGGGAGGAGAGTTTCGGTGGGGGCGCGTAGGGCACTCGGCTAAGCATCGATGCGCATCGGATCATTAGGCGGAAGCTTTTCATTAACCTTTGTTCGAGGTCGCGTGTGGCTCTCAACTAAAGAGTGGTTGTTGTCTCTCAAACGTCCAAGATTTGTTTCACTTCTCATGTTTTACTTTCAAGGGGAATGCTCATGAAGTACGTCAAGCTGAGTTTAGTCGCTGCGGTGGCGATGGCCATTTCGGCAATTGGTTCGGTAGTCTCTGCGCAGAATTTGTTGGTCAACGAGGGCTTTGAAGACCCCGTTACTTACGATGGCCCTCCATTCGTGGGTTCTTGGGAGGCATTTAGCGGTACTTTTGCTGGTGGAAGCGTTTCGTCGGCCAATAGTGCTGTGGAGCCTCTTAGTGGTGCGCAACATTTGGAAATGACCCTCACCGGTACTACCCAAGGTTTCGCCGGTGCTTTCCAAGACGTTGCTGGCCTCTCTGCCGGTCAAATAGCAACCTTCGGCGGTTGGCACAAAATTTTTAGCGGCAACTCGGGGGGTTCGGAAGTCCGTATCGAGTGGCGTGACTCCTTCGCTGACGTGGAAATTAGTAGAACACCCAATTTCGTCCCAGCGACCACCTCGACCTACGAAGAGTTTTCGCTGACGGCGACCGTGCCCGCTGGGGCGGATACCGCTCGTGCGGTTTATGCCATCCAGAGCTTTACCGGCGTCGGAGACCAGCGCGTATTTCTCGATGACATGTTTTTTACCGTCGTACCGGAGCCTGCCTCATTGGCACTTGTAGGCTTAGGCGCTTTTGGACTTCTACTGTCTAGGAGTCGACGCGACTAGAACTTTTCTGATTCCGGAAGTTTTTAATCATTCAATGTTCTAGGGAGCTTTCTATGAAGTTTCACATTAATTCTCGATTTCAATCGGGGTTTGTGATTTGTTCGGTACTAACGTTTTGCTTGGTCGCTGGCTCTCAAAACGCCAGGGGTGCAAACGCCACGACTCTTGACACGGATCCTAACCCTGACGGTTTAGGCTTTGGCTTGACGGATGCCTTTACGTTTGGCGGTGCCTTTGGCCAGGATGGCACGGCCGTTTTTAATGGAAATGATATACTCGTGCAGGTTATGGATGGATCGGCCGCGGGTGGCTCGGGCGCCGGTATCTCGGTACCTATTTCAAACGGAGAGAATGGAATTGATCAATCTCTCGACGGCGTTAACAATGAGATCGTCAACATCGACATCCCAAATGCCACCCCACCTAACCCGGTTTTTGCGGCAATCGGTAATGCCTCGGGAAAGTTGGAAAACGGCAACGTCCTGCGTTATTCCATGTGGGTACGTTCGGACCCTGCTTTTCCCGCTACGCTTGCTCCGCAAATCGAGCCGGTGGTTAAGTTCGAATTGTGGAAGGAAGCATTAAGCACTAATGCCGATACCGGTGGCGGACAGGTGCAACCATTTTTCGGGGATAAAGTTTACGACACGGATCAGCACCTTAATGCGGGTATTTGGATCGACATCGACAACAACGGAGGAGTTATTGACACGGCGGCGGCCTCCACGGGCCGCATTCGTACCGTCAATACCACCAGCTGGACATTGATCGAAGCTGTTTACGAAGTTGATGACTCCCAATGGTTGGGCATCGGTGACGATCTCTACACGGTTGAAGACATTGAAGAAGTGCGGGCCGTTATGTTCTGGGGAGATTTCGTCGGCACAGATCTCACCGGCGGTGGTGCCCTCTGGTTCGACAACCTGCTTTTTGAGGTTTTCAAAGATGCCGCGTCGATAACACCAAATACCAATCCTGATCCAGTCCTCAGTGAGGGGCCCGGTGACGGAGATTTTGACGGCGATGGTGACGTCGACGGCCGAGATTTCTTGATCTGGCAGCGTGGTGGTTCACCTAACATGTTGAGCGCTGGCGACTTGGCACTGTGGCAGAACACCTATGGCAACGGCGCACTCGCGGCTCTCAACAACGTGCCTGAACCGGGCACGGCCTGTTTGGCAGCAATAGCGCTCTCGCTGATGGGCTGTCGTCGACGCGTTCGGCGTATGTAATTGGTTATTTGCTGCGGCATCGTACAGCAGTTCTGCTGCTGGGGCATTGCGGTGCCGCGGTTTTTCATACTCGGTTCAATCGAACTTGCGGATCGGTTCGGTCAGTAGTTCTCGGATAGGGAGATATCCATATGGCTTCCTCTAGTCGCAAATCAAAGCCGTTTGGTTTTACACTCGTGGAACTGCTGGTCGTGATCGCGATTATCGGCGTGCTGGTCGCCCTGTTGCTTCCTGCGATCCAGGCAGCACGCGAAGCGGCACGCCGCGCGTCGTGTACAAATAGTCTGAAGAATCTTGGTTTAGCGGTTCTCAACTATCACGATGTGAAGAAGCATTTTCCGGTCAGCATGGGTCTGGGAGGGATTGATACTACGACCGGCTATAAGAACACTGTGCAGCCTTCTGTGGGTTGGATCCTCAGTACGTTGCCCTATCTAGAACAGGCGGCGTTGTTTGATCGATTCCAACAAGCGGGAGCTTTCGAGGGTAATTTTGCTAACGGGGCTTGTCGGTTGACGCAGCCTAATCGCGGCTTGGCATCGACAAAAAATGGCAACTCTTCACCGCAACTTATGAAAACCCAGTTGCCGGTGCTCATGTGTCCTTCGGATGGCGAAGTACAACAGCTCTCCGATAAACAATATCAGTGGAATTTTTGTGAAGTCGCCCGGACAAGTTATAAAGGGGTCATCGACGATACCTGGATGAACCAAG
>JBGTEU010000428.1:0-1670 GCA_041747595.1 Bythopirellula sp. | reverse complement strand
CGACCACACCAAGTAGAAGCCGCCGAGAAGGTGGGTGCGGGGTTCGGCGAGACGGACCGGGGACAAATGATCATGGCATGCGGTACAGGGAAGACTCTGACGGCTTTGCGAATAGCCGAGGAACATGTGGGGGCAGGCGGCACTGTTCTCTTCCTTGCTCCATCGATTGCCCTTGTCTCTCAAGCTTTGAAGGAGTGGACAGCCGAGTGCGAAGTACCTATGCGTCCGTTCGCCGTCTGCTCGGACGTTACCGCTGGGCGTCTTGTCGAAGGGGAGAACGCAGCTCCTTACGACCTGCCTATCCCTCCGACAACTGACATGCCTTCCCTCCGTGGAGCTGGCGCCGCCGAACCCGCGTCTGAAGCGATGACTGTCATCTTCTCCACCTACCAGTCGATCCAGGTCGTCGCCGACCTTCAGACATCAACGGGCCTGGTTTTCGACTTGGTCGTGTCCGACGAAGCACATCGCACCTCCGGCACCACCGATGCGAGCGACGAGGCAAGTTCGTTCGTCAAGGTGCACGACAACACGGTGGTACCTGCCCACAAACGTCTCTACATGACAGCCACGCCCCGAATCTACAAAGCTGCGGCCAAAGCTGACGCAGCGGAACACGAAGTGATTGTGGCCTCGATGGACGATCCTGAAATCTTCGGGCCGGAGTTCCACCGACTCGAGTTCGGAGAGGCTGTTGAACAGGGACTACTCGCCGATTACCGCGTGCTGATTCTCACCGTGGAAGAGGAGTCGGTCTCCCGGTCCTTCCAACAGCTCCTTTCGTCGAACGGCGAGTTGAACTTGCCCGATGTCGCCAAGTTCGTCGGGTGTCTTTCCGGTCTCGCCAAGCTTCCATCGCGAACCGGGGGTTCCGGGTTCACTGGATCGGAGCCACCGATGCAACGCGCCGTAGCCTTCTGGTCGCGGATCTCGGAGTCGAAACGATTCGAAGAACAGTTCGCCCTCGTCGCTGACCAGTTCAACCGAGAGAACGCCGTCCTAGATGGCAGTTATGAGCCGATCGCCGTGCCCACTCGCCATGTAGACGGAACCGACCGGATCGCCTCACGCCGGGAAGACATTCGTTGGCTCAAGGATGCACCGGCGCCGAATGAGTGTCGGGTTTTGACCAACGCCAAGTGCCTGACCGAAGGCGTTGACGTGCCAGCACTCGACGCAGTCATGTTCCTCAAGCCAAGGCGATCCAAGATCGACATCGTGCAGGCAGTGGGTCGGGTCATGCGAAAACCACCAGGAAAGGAGATCGGCTACATCATTCTCCCTGTGGCAATCCCCGCTGGACAGGACCCATCTTCCGCCCTCGACCGCAACAAGGACTATGAAGTGGTCTGGGACGTCCTACAAGCTCTACGGTCTCACGACGATCGTTTCAACGCCTACATCAACCGGATCGCTCTCCGTTCCGAGGCTCTCAACCACGACCCCGATGCGCCAATCCAGATACTCGACGCCAGCCCTCCGGAACCAGCACGCGCCATGTGAGGTTTTCCATCGGCACGTCCAGCAACGGTCCCTCAAGCCGACTGCCTCCACGCAGCGTGGCGGAATACACAAAGCGCACCACCGTGGCCTTGCCCACTTCCGGCGCGGCGAAGACATGGAACAACCAGTCGCCGCCCTCGCGGACGAGGGTGGCCCCCTCCTCATTG
>JBGTEU010000427.1:0-2896 GCA_041747595.1 Bythopirellula sp. | reverse complement strand
GAATTAGGACAAGGGAGCACGTTTACTTTCACGATTCCCTATGCCGAGCCCGCGGAAATTTTACGACGGCAATTCCAGCGATTGCGTGCAGAGAAAAAAGAAGCCGCCGAGATTTGCTTGGCAACCTTGACGACGGACCCGCAGACCGATGACCGCGACCTCCATGATTTGTCGTTGTCATTGAAGCAAGATCTGAGAAATCACGACCAGTTGTTTCACGTAACTCGCAATTCCTGGATGGCTGTACTGGCAGTCTCGCCCCTCGAATTCAGCGCCTTTGTGACCCGCCTGGAAAATGACCATCGCGAAATAAGCCGAAATCGTCCCAAGGGAGATTTGCCAACTATAAAAATTGACTTCCGGGGAAGTTGGCGGCTGCAGAATTATGCCGACGAAGAAATCCTCGGCGAAGTGGAACAATTTTACGATGCCAGGGAATTGGTCCATGCCTGACAAACACAAAGTCTTGATCGTCGATGACGACACCCATATTACCTCGGGCACCAAACTCCGTCTCGAGCACGCCGGTTATGAAACTTGCATCGCCGGTGATGGTGACGTGGGCGTGCAGGTCGCCCGTGAGGAGCATCCTCATCTGGTGTTAATGGACGTTAGTATGCCTCGCTTAAATGGACTGGACGCCCTGGCGCTCCTGCGTGCCGATGGCCGCACGGCACAGATCCCCGTGGTCATGCTTTCGGCCAGTATGCCCGATCGTCAAAAGGCTCTCGATGCAGGCGCCCGGTTCTTCGTTAAAAAACCATACACGAGCCATGAACTCTTATCCGCCGTCGAAAAAGCCCTGATTTGACTTGTTAAATTCGGCTCCTAATTTGAAAGCGACCTCAATGACTCATAAAAACAGACCACAAATTGTCATCGCTGACGACGACGCCGATCTCATTCACGCGCTGACTATTCGCTGTACCGCGCTAGGACTCCGAGTTTTCTCGGCGCTCGATGCCGCCTCAGCTTGGCAGCAGATCGAGGACGTGCAACCCAACGTGGTTGTGCTTGACGTTGAAATGCCTCGGGGAAACGGGCTATCGGTGAGCGAAATGATGTTTCACCACGAAAGACATAAGAACACACCAATAATCATGCTTACCGGGCATACCGACACAAAGACGATCCGCCGATGTCACGAGATGATGGCCTACTATGTGGCAAAGTGCGACGACGTGTGGGGACGACTTAAACCCCTGCTGTGCGAAATCTTGGAGCGCGAAGATTCGACAATTCTCAAGGAAGCTGCCCGAGTTGAACCGGTGCCCGAAGAACCAGACCCGGGGATGTCTCTATTGTTGGATGCGGTCTTCACCGCCATGGGAGATGGCGCGGAGGAAACATCGGCACCGCTTCAAGAATTCGGCGAGGTTCGCATCCCTTGGATCTTGTGCATCGACGACGACGAAGCATTTGTCTACGCCCTGAGACTACGACTCAAGGAGCATGGAGTGGAAGTGATTCGCGTCTCGGAGGGAATGGAGGGCTACCGGCAGGCATTCAGCAACCGAGCAGATTTGATCTTGCTCGATTATGAATTGCCCAATGGCAACGGGGATTACATCCTGGGCCGATTGAAGGATAATCCGGTCACGAAAGATATTCCTGTCATCGTCCTCACGGGCAGACACGAGAAAACGATCGAGCGGAAAATGTACGCCATGGGAGCAGTCAGCTATTTGACCAAGCCGTATAACTGGCCGAACCTTTGGGCGGAAATCAACAAACATCTGCCTGAATATTCAGTAGCATTCGAGAACTCCGTCTCTGGTTGACCTGTGCCTATACCTAAGGGACAATACGAGGTGAGGTTTTCGAGCCGCCTGGGAGTGCGGCTGAGCTCAACTAACCGTGCAATCAGAGGTGCAGGTTGGGACGGATCATGCTTTTCTACAACCTGTTTGGAAGTCTCAGCGCAGGTGGCCCCTGCGCGGTGCGACGGGGTTGGTTGATTCTGTTTTGTTTCGGGTTAGCATCTGTGCGCGCTGACGACAGACTCGAATTCAATCGCGATGTTCGGCCTATTCTGTTCGACGCGTGCATTTCTTGTCACGGTCCCGACAGTGCTTCGCGGCAGGCGGAGCTGCGACTCGACCGGCGGGAAGTAGGCATCGATGCGGGGGCCATTGTTCCCCACGAGCCTGAAATAAGTGAGCTGATCCGCCGAATCACGTCCGTTGACGAAGCGGAAGTGATGCCCCCGCCTGAAACAAAGAAGACTCTCTCTGACGAACAAAAGGCGATTCTGACCCGCTGGATCCAAGAGGGGGCCGAATATCAGCCGCATTGGTCATTCATTCCGCCGCAGCGATTCGAACCGCCGGAGGTGAGCGACCCCAGTTGGCCGCGGAACGCGATCGATCATTTTATTGCTGCACGACTGGATGAGGCGAAACTCCAGCCGGCCCCCGCGGCGGACCGCCACTCATTGGCCCGAAGAGTAAGCCTCGACCTGACGGGTCTACCTCCGGCGCCCGAGCGGGTCGAAGCCTTCGTGAATGATTCCGCGCCGGACGCCTACGAGAAGTTCGTGGACGAACTTTTGGCTTCGCCACAATGGGGTGAACATCGCGGACGTTATTGGTTAGATGTCGCAAGATATGCCGACACGCATGGCATTCATTTCGACAATTATCGAGAGATGTGGACGTACCGTGAATGGGTCATCAACGCGTTCAATCAGAACATGCCGTTTGATCAGTTTACTCTCGAAAACCTCGCGGGAGATTTGCTTCCCGCGGTAACCCTCGAGCAACAGATCGCTTCGGGCTTTAACCGTTGCAATATCACCACGAATGAAGGGGGTGCGATCGACGAAGAGTATTCGGTGCTTTACGCCCGAGATCGCACCGAGACAACCGCCATTGCCTGGCTGGGATTAACCGTGGGC
>JBGTEU010000426.1:0-20088 GCA_041747595.1 Bythopirellula sp. | reverse complement strand
TCCCCACGATGCCCCCTAAATTGAAGGCAGCCATTAAACGCTCGCGCGAAACGGGCCAACTCGATGCGCCCGGTTCCGAACCCCTTTCCCAAACGGAGCTTCCCCACGAGCATGTTCCTGCGGGTTATCAGTCTCACGTCCTTGATTTTGTCGTGCCGCTGTTCGCTCTGTTGGCCGTGGCCGTGGGCACGTATTTTGTCTTTCAATCGCCCAAAGTGCTCTGGGCCTTCACCGTGGCTTTGATGCTCGCCATCGTCATGGCATGGATCAAGGGGATGAAATTCAAGGACATCATTGCCGGCATTGTTGAAGGGCAAAAAAGCGTCGTGATGGGCAGCGTCATCTTGCTGTTAGCAATCACCATCGGCAACCTCTCGCAGGAAGTCGGCGGCGGACGCTATCTCGTTTCCCTGCTCGGCGGACTCCAGTGGCACTGGATTCTCCCACTTGCTTCATTTCTGATTGCCGTCGTGATCGCCTTCTCGACGGGCACCAGTTGGGCGACCTTTGCCGTCACGTTGCCGCTTGTCATGCCGTTGGCCCACGCCGTCGGAATTAATAACGGCCTCCAACACCCCGAGCTTTATCTCTCCATCTGTTTCGCCGCTTGCCTCAACGGCGGCGTGTTTGGCGATCAATGCTCGCCAATCTCAGACACCACGATCTTAAGCTCCCTGTGTACCGGCGCGGATTTGATGGACCACGTAAAAACGCAGTTCCCCGTCGCCGCACAAGCCGCCGCACTGGCCCTCATCTGCTGGACCACCATCGCGTTCTTCTGCTGAACTCGAATCCTCGCTTGCGGTATGGCGGCCTCCCGACTGTTCGCGCCACTTCCCTGTTGCGATATAATCGTGGATCCCGCCGCCTCTACTCCACCCCGGAGCACTTCCCATGTCAACCATCAACGCCTGGGTCGCCACAGAACCCAAAGGTAAATTCGCTCGGCAACAAATCGACCTCGGACCGCTCGGCGACGAAGACGTCGAAGTCGACGTCGAGCATTGCGGAATTTGCCATTCCGATCTTTCGGTACTCAACAACGAGTGGGGCATCTCGCAGTATCCGGCAGTCCTTGGGCACGAAGTCATCGGCCGGGTGACCGCGGTCGGCTCGGCAGCCAAGGGATTGCAAGTCGGCCAGCGCGTCGGTGTCGGTTGGAACGCCGGTAGTTGCCTGCACTGTCGGCAATGCCTGTCGGGTGACCAGCATTTATGCCCCCAGGTTCAGGCCACAATCGTCGGCCATCACGGCGGCTTCGCTAGCAAGGTGCGTTCGCATTGGGCCTGGGCGATCCCGCTCCCTGAACAAATCAACCTCGCCGACTCGGGTCCCCTGCTCTGCGGTGGAATTACCGTTTTTAATCCGCTCGCGATGCACGCCAAACCCACTGACCGCGTTGGCATCGTGGGCATCGGCGGCCTCGGCCACATGGGCGTTAAATTCGCCGCCGCCTATGGTTGCGAAGTGACGGCGTTCACCTCCAGCGAAAGCAAGTTCGACGAAGCCCGCGGCTTCGGCGCGCACCACGTAGTTTCGAGCCGCGATTCCGGCGCCATCAACAAATTCGCCGGCACGCTCGATTTGCTGATCGTGACCGTGAACGTCACGCTCGATTGGGAAGCGATGATCACCGCGCTCGCGCCCAACGGCCGGATGCACGTCGTCGGCGCGGTATTGGAACCGATCCCCGTCGCGGCCTTCCCGCTAATCATGGGACAAAAGAGCGTCTCGGGTTCGCCGACGGGCTCGCCGGTGGAAATGGCCACGATGCTCGACTTCGCGGCCCGTCACAACATCACTCCGCAGACCGAGCATTTTCCGATGAGCCGCATCAACGAGGCCTTCGAGCGCCTCGAAGCCGGAAAGGCGCGTTACCGCATCGTGCTCGACGCGGATTTTTAAGGTTAAAAAACGGCGAGCCCACTTCAGTGGGCGGCGTACATCCGGGCCAAGGTCCCAAGCGAAAAAAAGCTCCGCTGGATCTACTGCATTAGCATCCATTGAGCCCATAAACTGCGCATTGTCACACACCCTGCGATTTTCTCATCACCGCCCAAGCGCCACCGCCCAAACAAAAAACGCCAACCACAGCGTAAACGATGCGCAAACCAAGCCAGCCCGGCGGCTCGAATGTCGCCATAAACCCAAACGCACAAGACGCCGCAACGGCCAGAAATATTACAACAACGACGATTCGATTCAGCAGTGTCATGATGCCTCGCTATTCAGGCGCGCAGTTAATGACTCGGAAGAACTTGGTGCAAACTCTCGGTCCCTTTGCGCTACTCTCTCTGCGTTTATTTCTTAGGCAACTCCC
Organism: Bythopirellula sp.; assembly: GCA_041747595.1. Taxonomy (GTDB): domain Bacteria; phylum Planctomycetota; class Planctomycetia; order Pirellulales; family Lacipirellulaceae; genus Bythopirellula. Next base: position 17,768 of record JBGTEU010000426.1, on the reverse strand, counting down.
GCAGTTTAATATTCTTATACCAGACGTCGGTGTCGTGATCTTGCAAACCAATAAAACCACTCCGTGCGGAATCCTTGATCGCCCCGCGGTACTTGTGTTCCGTGCCGTCGGCGCGTAATCCCGGTTTGTCGAGTGTGTCGCAATCGAGCTCTGCGACTTGTTCGCCGTTGACTTTGACCGTGATCATGGGACCTTCGCAGCGAATGTAAAGTGTGTCCCACTCCCCAGCCCCCTTGGTTGCGATTTTGCTGGGCGGTACAAGATCGTAGATCGCGCCGAAATCGTGCACCGTTGTCCCGGGTGGAGAGAAGACTTGCACTTCGCGGCCGGTGTAAACGGGATCGGTCAAATCGCTCACCCGCACGAACACGCCGGAGTTGCATTTCCCCTCGGCCATTTTCACGTCGCACTGAAATTCGAAATCACCGAACTCCTTGTCATACACCAAGAGTCTCCCTCCGGCCCCGTGAGGATTGATCGTGCCCTCCTGGACGATCGCTTCCGCCAACGGCTTGCCGTTGTTGTTTTTCCAATTTGCGAGATCCTGGCCATTAAACAGCAGTTGCCAACCAGAGGTTTTTTCTTCTTTCGTCAGTTCATTGTCGGCCGCTTGCGACGGCTGGCCGATGAAAAGTACGAAAAAGATCGCGAGAAGCAGCGCACGAAAACTTAATGAGCTCGCCATGATATTGTTCCTAAAAGTGAGTTGGTGGCCCGGCGACCGATAGTATACCGCTCCGAGCCGAAGATTTCTAAGGGCACCGCTGCGCAGCAGTGGTCGGCGATCCGGGAATTCCCGGAGTCAGGTTCGCCTCGACTAGGGCTTGAAACGAGCGAGCCCCAAGAACCCCACCGGTAAATTCGTCCCTCCCTCAAGCGCCATCTCCGCGAGCGCCTTGCCCAGCACGGGCGTGAACTTGAATCCGTGCCCCGAAAGTCCCGCGGCGAAAACGACGTTATTTTCCTGCGGATGCCGGTCCACAATAAAATGCTCGTCCGGCGACATCGTGTAAAGACAAGTCTGATGCTCCGCCAAGCCATCGGCGACATTGGGCAAACATTCGCCCAAGAAGTTCAACACCCGCTCGGCTTCGTAGGCATTTAACTCACGGTTGTAATTGAGCGGGTTCTCGATTCGCTCGCCACCCGAGTGCTCGGCAACTTTCACGCGTCCGCCAATTTCGGGGAAACCGTAAAACACGCCGTGCGGCAGTTCATACAAATAGCACGGCACGTCGGCAAAGTTATTTCTAGCGGCATACCAAAACACGCTCTTGCGGAGCACTTCCAGCTGCAAATTCAAATCGGCCAAATCGGCAAGCACGCCATCGGCCCACGCCCCCGCGGCGATGATGAGTTTTTCCGTGGTGAGCGTGCCGACGGTAGTGCGAACGCGAATCGGCGTCCCCGGCTCCCAACCAAGCACTTCACAAGGGGCCTGGATTTCGGCCCCCGCCTGTCGCGCGGCCGCCAAGTGGCTCGACACGCAATCTTCAACCAACAGATACCCGGCCCGCGGTTCCAGCACTCCGACTAAGTCCGGCGGAATGCGGAACGCCGGCCAACGCATTTCGATTTGGTCGCTGCCGAGTTGCTCGACGACGAGGCCGTGTTCCTCCGCGGCCCGCAACACCCCCGGCACCACGACTCCCTCGGCCGGTCCGAGTTGCAGGAGGCCCGTTTCATAATAAAGCCGCTTCCCCGCATGAACTTCGAGATCATTCCACAGTCGATAACTTTCCAGCAGCAAGGGGGTGTACTGGGGATGCTCAAAATAGGCCTGGCGAATGATGCGGGTCTGGCCGTGCGAGCTGCCGCGATTGTGAGGCGCGATAAAGCGGTCGAGTCCGATTGTACGGGCCCCAGCCGAGGCGGCATGCAGAAGGGCTGCACTTCCCACGCCACCTGTTCCCAAAACAATCACGTCATAATCAATCATCATAAGCCTACAAATTGTTATATGTTCAACAAAATGCCTGTATCCACACCACGAATGAGGCCTTTTCCTCCCTCCGGGTGAGATAAAGTTCTATTGAGGAAACTTTTCTGATTTCGACTCTTCTTCCCATCGGCAAACTGCCAGGGACTTTGCGATTGATGGACAGCATAATCGATAACACGGAAGTCGGCACGCTCGCGCAGATCGAATGCGTCAATTGCGTGAAGACGCTCCCCTTGCGGATTTCTCGCGATTTGGAAAATTCGTCGGTCTGGATCTGCGCGGGTTGCGGGGTCTCGTTTGTGGGGCTCCCCCACGCAGAGCAAATCGAACGGCAAGGACGGCTCGTGCGGCTCCACGATCAATACTTCGACGACGGTGATATTCCCGATATTCCCTTGCACATCCGCCGGCACATTGCCTCGCTCTCGACGCGGTCGTCGCTGCCAGCCCACTTGGAGAAGCGGCGTTCGGAACGAGTTTATAACTCGATGGTCATTCAAGCGGTGGAAATGGATGAAGACTTCGTGCTGCAAGGGAAGGCACTGAAGGTGATTCTCACCGACATCTCGCGCGAAGGAGTAGGTTTAGCGATTCCCGACGTTCCCTCGCACGTCTACTTGGCCATCAAATTTCCCGTGACGATGGGGAGTTCCATTCAGGCAATCGTGCGGATTGTGCGCCAGCGTGAATTGTCGCCCCCCTTTGTCGAATTCAGCTGCGAATTTGTCACTCGCTTGGGCACCTAACCTCGCTCGGCCAGCGGCGCCGGCTTGCGTGGTGGTGGACCAATATACTCGGCCAAAGGACGGACCAGGCGATTCTCCGCCAGTTGCTCCGAAACATGCGCCACCCAACCCGGCACGCGAGCCATCACAAAGATCGGCGTGAACAGATCGATCTCAAAGCCCATCAAAAATAACGCGGGTCCCGCGGGAAAATCGAGATTCGGATATAAGTTTTTCCGGGCCTTCATCTCGGACTCCAAAACCTTCGAGATTTCAACCCACTTCTGGCCGCCGCGAAGCTCCGCCATCTGATCGCGGTATTTCGTCATCGACGCGAGCCGGGAATCACCGAAGCGATACAAGCCGTGGCCAAAGCCCGCGACTTTTTTCTTGGCGGCGAGCGTTTCCGCGAGCCATGGCTTGGCTCGCTCGGGGGAACCGATTTCCTGCAACATCCGCATCACCGCTTCGTTGGCCCCGCCGTGCAACGGCCCCTTGAGCGAGGCGATCGCGCCGCAGGCCGCGCCGCACAAGTCGGACTCCGTCGAAGTGATGACTCGGGCCGCAAAGGTCGACGCATTGAAACTATGCTCGCCATACATCGTGAGCACGGAATCAAAGATCTTCACAACTTTCTCGTCGGGGACTTCGCCCAAGCACATGTGGAAAAAGTTCGCCGCGATCGATAAATCCCGGCGAGGTGCAATCACCGGCTTGCCACGGCGTATTCGTTGGAACGCGGCGATGGCAGTCGGCACCTTGGCCATCAACAAGACCCCCTTGGAGAGCGCCGATTCCGAGGTCTCCACGCCGGCGAATCCCGGCTCCATCCCCAGAAAGCTGACCGTCGTGCGGATCGCATCCATGGGATGGCCCTCGGCGTGAAAGCGCTCGATGACTTCCAAAAGCCGCGGGCTCAATTCCCGAGCCGAACGTTCTCGCTCGCTAAAGCTGGCCAGTTCTGCCTTGGTGGGGAGCTCGCCATTGACGATTAAATAAGCCGTCTCTTCGTAAGTACACACCTGGGCCAGTTCGTCCACCAAATAGCCGCGATAATAAAGGGCTTTTTGATCGGGTTCGACGTTGGAGATAGCGGTCTTGTCGACCACAACTCCTTCGAGACCCTTCTTGGCAACAAATCTTTCGCTATCGCTCATGGGGTATTCCGTGGCCTACTCGTTGCTTCCCAGCACCATTTCTATTTTGCATAACTTGCCCACTCTATGCGAGTGCAGCTATCACAAATCACCGGGAGCAAACCCATGTTGTGGTAATCTCGGCAATTCGGTAACTTGCCAACCTCTCTAGCACAAGCTCGTCTCGACTCCGCCGGGACGAGCAACGCGCGATCAGGCATGATCCGCGCGGATTGCTCAATTCAAGGAAGAACCCATGAGAATCACTCAATTGAGCCTCGCAGGACGGGGGGCTTGGCCTGACCTGCACGTCGAACCACTGCATCCACAACTCAACGTCTTTTTCGGCAAGCCGGGGGCAGGCAAGAGCACCGTCGCTCAACTCGCCAACCACTTGCTGTATGGGAAGGCGCAAAATCCCTGGCGACAGCAATTCGGCCAGACCGTGCCGCTCACCGAAGGGCGTTTGGTAGTCGACAGCGAGCGCGGCAGTTTCGTACTGCGGCGTCACTTGGATACCGACCGCACGAGCCGACTGACCGTCGCGGCGCTGAGTGGGGGCTCGGTCGACAGCCGCACCGTGCAAAAACTTCTCGCCGATCTGTCGCCGCAGGTGGTCGCCCAACTCATGGCGGTCGATTTCGCGGAAGCCCCCTCCGTCGATTGGCTCTTGAGCAAAGACTTCACGCGCGAGCTGGCCAAGACTCCGGGAACGCATCGCGACTCTCGCACCGCGAATTACTGCACCATCGCGCAAGAAAGCGACGCGACCTCGTCGCTCGACCGCCGGCGGATTGACGAGCTCATTTGCCAGCGCGACGCCATCGCCGAGTCGATTGAAAGACAACTTTCCATGCGTCGCCAAGAGGGGGGGATCCTCACGACCGAGATCGCCGAAATCGAAGATTCGCTCGAAACCAAGCGACGACAAATCGAAGCGGTACAGGCCGACTTGCGCGTCGTCGCCGGCGAAATTGCCGAGTGCGAAACCCGCTTGCGGTACGTGTCGCTGGAAACCGTGGTCACGCGGCAAGCACGCGACCAGAATCTGGAAAGCAAGCGGCAAGAACTTACCCAGCTTGAAAGCGAAATCACCCGTTGCCGCAAGTCGCTCGGTGATTTGCAAGCCCGCGAGGCGGTGGTTCGCGCGGAACTGGCCCAACTCACGCCTGACGGCACGGCCGATCGCGTGAGTTATCTCGCCGACAGTCGCACAACGATTGGCGTGCTGGAAAAACTGGTCGACGACTTGGATGCCGAGGTCGCGCTCTTGGCCCGTGCCCACGAACCGGGCCGTTGCCTCGGCCACGATTCGCACACGAAGCTCTCGCCGGTCGCCGCCATGCTGCGGCAACAAGTTTACACGCTCTGCGGGCTTGTAACCGAGCAAGAACGGTCCACACGCCGGCAACAGTTGCTCACCGAATCACGGCAAATTTCGCGTTCCCAAATGGATTCGGGAGAACGTCTGGAATATTTGCTCGAACGCCGCGAACTCGTTGTAAAAGAATTAACCAACACGGGACAGCCGATTCTGTTGCGTCCGCAATTACCGGCGGTCGAGCATTGCCAATGCGAACATCACGGCGAATTCGTCGGCCAAGCCGATCCCCTGCTCGTGGGTTACACGGCCCGACACCCGCAAGAAGCCGATTTGCGTTCCCATTACGAAACCCTGTTGCGCCGACAGGACGAACTGCGCACCGAGGCCGATTCACTGACGCATCAACTTGCGGAATTGGAAACGCGTTGGCACGACGTGCAGCGCGAACGGGCCGGCTTGGTGGGCAACGCCAGCATCGAAGAGCAGCGGTTCGAGCTCGAGCGGCTGGAAATCGCTATCCGCGAAGCACTCAAGCCGGTGGCGAAAAACACGCATCCGCCGCAGGGGACTTGGCGGGCCTCCGATATTCTGGCGCAACTTTCCGATGGCAAGCTCGTGCAAATTCGACTCGAGCGCGAGGGTCGACAGCCGATTATTATCGACCACCTGGGGCACCCCATTGAATTGGGATCGTTGAGCACGGCGGCCCACGACCAACTTTATCTGTCACTCACGTTGGCGCTGGTGGGTTCGTTCGCCCGACGTGGCGTGAATTTGCCGCTCATTCTCGATGAGCCGTTCCTCCGCCAAGACGCGGCCGGCAGCGCCGCCATGGCCGGCGTGCTCGCCGAGTTCGCACGCGCGGGGCATCAATTGCTCGTGTTCACCGAAGACCTCGACGCGCTGCGGCGATTTGAATCGCTCAACAGCATGGTGTTCGATTTGGCCCGATTGCGTCGGCAAGTTGCCCCCGAACCACCGCAAGAAATTTCAACGACCGCAACCACCTTCACTCGAGTGGTGCGCGAGACCGAGGATGGCCAACTCACCCCCGTGGTGAAATTCCGCACCGCAGGGACGGCTGTGGAACCGCAATTTTTATTGACCGAAGCCAGTTCGCTTGCGGAATTCCCGGTATTGGGAAGCGGCACGACCGAAGCATTCAAACGAATTGAGATTCATAACGTCGGCCAATTGCTCGCCGCGGACGCTGCCGTCATCGCGGGGCAATTGGGCCGCAAACAAATCACCGCCGAAACGGTTGGCCTGTGGCAAGCGCACATGCGGCTCATGTGCAGCGTGCCGGGACTCACGCTTAACGACGCTCAAGTGCTCACCGCCTGCGGAATTCGTAGTCTTCCCGAACTAAACGATGCCGTGCCGATTGAACTCGAAGCAACGATTCGCGAATTTCTCAAAAGCGACCGCGGCCAACGCTTTGCCGGCTCGTGGGGACGATTCAATGCTTCGCAAATCCGGGAATGGAGCCATCTGGGAACAGAAAACAAGAGGCCGATTGCGAAGCCCGCACGCGAAGCAGCAAATCAACCTACGAGCAAGCCGAAACTCAAAGCCCATGCCGCGCCCCAGCAGATCCCCAAGTTTTATTTGAATCGTCGTAGCGACGTCAGCGAAGCGCCGTCCATTGGTCCCCAAGCCGCCCAACATTTGGCACGAGTGGGAATTCGCACGGTGGCCGATTTGCTGAAAGCGAACCCAACTTCCACCGCGGCGGAGTTATCGCTCGCGCACGTCTCGTCGGCAACGATTGCCGATTGGCAATTGCAGGCCAGCTTGATGTGCCAAATCCCCGACTTGCGCGGCTACGGAGCGCAATTGCTGGTCGCCTGCGGATTCAAGAGCCCCGAGCAGATCGCCGGCACGCGCATCGGCGACTTGGTTCAACAGGTGCAAGCCTTCTGCCAATCGAAACAAGGACAGCGAATTCTGCGGAACAGCGAAATGCCCTCGCCGGCGAAGATCAAGCGCTGGGGACAAAACGCCGCGCTACGTCGCCCCCTGGAAGCCGCCTAGTTCTCACGGCCCGACCGGAGCGAGCGTAATCTCGTGCGTCACCGGCACCAGCGCCGCTTGAATCGCATCGGCCAAGGGTTGTCGCTGGGCTTCGGTGTCGGCGACCGCTTTCTCGATATCGGCCTTTCCCTCGGGACCGTGAAAGATCTTTTTGATCTGCGTGGTTTCGAACGCTTGCTTGGCGGCGACTGCCTCATCGACCCGATCGAACTGGGGAGAAAAAGGATTCTCGGGAAACACTTCCGCGAGATTGATCCCCTTGGCAAGTTCCTCGGCCGAAAACTCCCCCGATTGCTCGCCCCAGGTGAGTCGGTATTTGTCCGCGGTGAGTCCCTTTGTCGTTAACGTGAAACGATTCAAGTCGTCGGCAAACGGCACGAGGGTCATGCCCGAGCGAATCGAGCCATCGTCATCCATGGGGCCACGCGCGCAGAACGGATAGCGAGAGCTCGTGATCTGGAATTTTCCGTCGCCAAGCGATTCGATCTTGTGACCTTCGGAGGCATTCGCCTCACCGCTCCCGACGTTGACGGTCAGTTCAGCGATCTGGCCGTCGAGACCCATCCCCCGCAGAAATGCGTAAGCCATTACGACTTGCCCCGCCCAACCCGGATGGATGCCGTCCCTGCCGGCAACGCAGTAGGGTTTCTCGGCGGTGGCCCCATGCTGACCGGGGGCAAAAACCTGGGCTTGATACATGGGCCAAAACACGTCGGCGAAAGCGACTTGCTCCGACTCCGCAACATTGATCGCAATGTCCCGCAGGGCGCACAAGTTCTCGTTATGCTCGTCGAGGACTCCGCTGCGTGATTCGACCCACGTGGGCGTTTTGCCGGCACAACCGGGCGAGCCAAGCACAACGCGAGCCCCTGCGTTTTTGAATTTACGGACGATGGCCCGGTAGTGGTCCTCATACCACATGCCGTTGGTGACGTCGAAGGGCCGATACCGCGAATCATTCATCCCGTAGCAGAGCGTGGCAACCGTCGGCTCAAACCGCAGGCAATCTTGATCCATCCGGCTCAAGAAACCGTCGGTCATTTCGCCACCCCAACCGTACTGCCGCACGGTGATCTCCAGTTGCGGCGCGCAAACCGTCAAATAAGTCTCGATGATCCGCGAGTACATCTTTTGTTCGGTGATCGAGTCGCCGCAAATCGCCAAGCGGTCGCCGCGCTCCAGCAACAACGGCCCCGGTTGCGGAGCCTTGCGGGGATTGAATTTTCTAAATGCTTCATCGTCGGGCTTGACCTCGTACTCGTAGGAACGAAATTCAACTTCCGGCGGTGCCGTCGAAGTCTGTTCCGCCGCAGCGATTGGAAGCATCGAAAAAACAGTGAACAACAAAGCACTAGAGCGTAGAGAATTGCCGGAAAAGTGCATAAAAAGGCCTCGCGAAAAGTTAACTTGGTAATCCCCTCCGCACGATCCGCTTTAAGAGCGGCGGCGTAAGCCAACCAAGCATAACAGCGCCGAGGCCACGAGGGCAGCCGTCCCCGGCTCGGGCACCGCGACATTCGCGGAGAGCGGTCCAGGGCCCGTGTACTCGCGTTGCCAGATGAGAAAATCGCGGCCATCGGTATCGCCATCCCCGTCGGCATCCCCATTGGCGTTCACACCGTACCAATTCCGCCAGGTCAAGAGATCGGTGCCGTCGACGTAGCCGTTGTGATTGAAGTCGGCCGGGGAAAACGTGGGCGTGGCAGGAATAATCGTCGAATAGCCGATGTCGCGCAAGAATGCGAGATCAAGCGCGGTGAGTGATTTCCGGGTCCCTTGTAAAATGTCGGGATCCATCACCACTTCTTGCGGCATTCCATCGCTGATGCGAGTACTCATGACTCCCGATTTAATGTGGCTTCCGGTTATCAAGCCGGCGCCACTGCCATGAAGCGAGGTCACCTCGGGGCCGAGCCAATTGGTGCCTGAGACAAGGTTGTCCCAAGAGTCGGAGGCACCGATACCCAAGGCGTGCAGCATTTCGTGCAATGCCACCGAGTAAAGATCGTTCTTCCCAGCGGCCACAGGTGTGGTGTGATTGAAATGCCAATTTCCGTCACCGCTCCCATTCCAATCCAGCGCGAGGCTTCCGTAAGCGATGCCGAAATCAATCGAATAATAGGCCGTGGTCGCGCCAAGCGTAATGCTATTGGCAAGGGTCCCGATAACGGGCCCACCCCCGCGTGTGTAGGCCGCTTCGGAGGCCGCTTCTCCGTTGGCCACAGCCCCTACCAATTGATTGGGAAAGCCGCTCACGTTAACGGAAAAACCGGCGCCACTCGGTCCACCAAAGCCCAGAGTAGAGCCGGGAAGATTTCGCGTTCCCACGTACACAGTTACAGTATTGGCCGGGATGGTTGCCACGGGAATCGTTGTGGATCCTCCAGTTGATGGGTTGGAATATTGATAACTCCAATCGAAGGTGGCTGTCGTACCACCATTGTTTCCGACGAAAACATCGGTATTGATGGCGTTGAGTGAACTTGTAATCGCCGCGGAAATGTCGGCCGCGGCGGCGTTGATGGCGGCCCTGGCAGTCAAGTTGTGCGTGTCCGAAAACAGATTGCCCGCCGGATACTGCAAGTTGATGTTGATTGCCGACGCCGAACTCGCGACGACAAACACGAGTGCCCAAACACCGTTGGACAACAAGAATGATTTTTTACGCACCGCCTGATTCCTTGGAGAAGCACGTTAAGGATTGCGAAAACGCTGCTGCGATTCGACGATTTCATTTTCGATCTGAGCGACGATTTTTTTGATTTCTTCCAAATCGCTCGGCAAGACGTGGGGAGTAAGTTCCTTGAGAAGAGGGGGTAGTTGCGGGTGATAGCGTTCCATCAAGTCGGCAACGTCTTTCTGATAGGTCCGCACTCTGTCAAAACGGCCTTGGCGATACAAAGAAGGAAGCGCGAAAAGTTTTAATAGCAGCAAACCTTCGACGGTGGCACATGGAATGGTGCGATCCGCAAATCGCTTTTTGAGGGAATAGTCTTTACGAACTTTTTCAAAAAGCTTGTTCTTGGGGAACAAAAAATCGACCCGTAGATCTTTGAACCACCCGCGCGCGAATTCTGGGTTGTCGTCTTCGATAACAATTTCAGGCAACTTATCGAGGTCTTTCCGTGCAACGATGAGATCGATGTCCTGGGTGTTGCGGCCCTCGATGTAAACGAGCATCGCGATCCCGCCCACGAGGACGTATTCCACCTGCCGCTCTTCCAGAAGGTCGAACAGCCGCGGGATCGAATTGAGAAGCTCGTTAAAATCCATCGTCCGGAGCCGCTCTCCATTCTTCGGATCAAAGATGATCCCGTGAGCAATCACTTCGCCAATATTCACGAGATTATCGTTGACGAGCCTGTCGCCAACCACGCTGTCCTTCACCTGATTGTCGACCATGGCCTTATTATACCCGCGCTCGCCGATGAATGCAGCGCGAAGCGGCGCTAAAAAGTTGCCGCCAATTGTAGTTTTTCCAATGCCAAAAGCCGCCGCTTCATGGCCAATCCTTGCGGAGCGGAATAGCCCCCCAACTGGCCGCTCGAAGCCAACACCCGGTGGCAGGGAACGATCAGCGGCACGCGGTTCTTGCTCATGACCGTTCCCACCGCACGCGCGGCGCCCGGGTGTCCCACCGCGGCGGCCAACTCGCCATAGCTAACCGTTTCCCCCCAGGGGATCGCGCGGCAGGCACCGATCACTTGCACTTGGAAATTGGTCATGCCATCGGTGGCAACCGCAATGTCATCGAAGTCGACCATCTCGCCGCAGGCAAACTGCTTCAGCAGTTCCACCACGCGGTCGTTGAAAAACCCGGCCTCACTGGAATTTTCTTGCGCGGCCTGTCTGAACAAGCGGCTCCCCGAGCGTGTCTGAAATTGCTCCAGCGATTTCCGGGCCGCATCCTCCGAGGGATGGCCAAACGCGAGTCCGACGACTTCCCCCTCCAGGGTCGCCAAAGCCATCGATCCCAACTCGGTATTGAATAGCGAAATCATATTTATGCTCCTCGTGCAGGAAGTTTTGTCCTGACCGACATGATAACCGATTCACCAATAGTTCGGGGAGAGTCCACGACATTTCAGGCACTGTCAGGTTGCCGAGCGCTTTAGGCCATTTCCACGGGGTTTCTTGATCGCCGTTTTCGACTTATACTAAATTAATGGCTCGCAGGGAGGCTGCTGAGGCAAACACTGCGCCCAGGCAAGCACCGCAGTCGTGGCCATTTCGCCGTTCCCACGCGGCCTGACAACTTGGATGCATTGCACGATGAATTCGTATCAAACACTTGCCGACGATTATTACGTCAACATGAATCTCAGCACCGAGATGGAGCTCCCCAGCAATCGGGAAACGGTGCTGCACTTCTTCGAGCAATTGCAAAAAGTCTATCCCGAGATGAAGAATTTCTACTCTCGGGAGAATCGCGATTTTGTGCTCGAAGAAGACAAGGATCGCGCCAGTCACCGCTGGTGTACCGTCGAGCCACGCCGGATTTCGTCGGGCTGTGTGAATCCCGAGCCCATTGAAATCGCGCTCGAGCAACACCGCCATGCCCTGGAAATCGCCCCCTACGCCCTGTCGGTCAGCCCGCTCGATTGCGAAGCGCTCGACTTGCTGATGGGCTTCGATTTCAACTATCGTGGTAATCAAAATCAATTGGTGGCCGAAGCGCTCGGCATCTGTCCAGCCATGGAAGGGATTGCCTCGTTCCCCGGCGCGACGATCATCAACCACGAACCGAACATTACGTTCGCCCTCGACGACGATTGCCGCCTGCAATGCCGGGTGAGCGTGGAGTCGCGGACGAACGCCTTCCAGATTCGCACGGGCGAATATCAAGAAGATCAACTTAGCGTGTACGTCACCGCTCGGCATTATGGGAGTTTGCACCCAGGCCAAACCTTTATCGAAGTGCTCGACCGCTTGCAGGAAGTTTGCCGCAAGGTGGTCGACAACTACGCGGCCGAAGCGATTCTGCAACCGCTAGCGCGGGCGATTTCGTTGGGATGAAAGAAGCTCCATTTAGATCGCTACTTTTGAACTATATTAGTCTATGAGCACACGCGAACTCATCGAACGAGAATTGGATGTGTTGCCCGAGCGATTGCAGCGCGAGGTTTACGACTTCACCCGCTTTCTCAGGTTGAAATCGGACGGCGAGGCATTCAATGGATTTTTGGCAAGCGAGGCTGTGCTAGCCCGCGATTGGAACACCCCTGAAGAGGACGCGGCGTGGGCAAACCTGTAGCGGGCGATATTGTCGTTCTGCCATTTCCCCAGACCAATCTGCAAACGGGTCTTTGGCCAAACTCCGTCATCTTTTTCTTAAGCAGGCAGGCCGGGCGTTAGAGGCCGTTTTCCCTTCCAGGAACTGCATGTTCAAACTTCTTCAAACCGCGTTGCGATTCTGTTTCGCCGTGCCTGCGAATGTCCCTCGATACGACTATCGCACCTACTATTCGATGTTGATCGCCAACATTATGGCATTTCTGCTGCACCTGTCCTGGATTTTCGTCTTCTGGGGGCTCGGCTTCATGCCGCTGAGTTGGATCAATGTCGGCAGCGTGATGATCTGGATTTTTAGCATCGCCATTCTCCGCAAGTGGGGCGCCGTGCTCACGGCCGTCGTGATCGGTTCCACCGAGGTCGTCATACATCAGGCTCTGGCGATTTATTACTTGGGATGGGACTACGGATTTCAATACTACCTGCTGGTGATCGTCGCCTTCGCCTTCATGATGAATTTCAGGACCATGTGGATCCCGGGAACGATGTTTTTCGTCTGCTTACTCTCTTTCCTGGGATTCTACTACGAGGTGCAATATTGGAACATGCCGCACGTTGACCTCGGAGCGACTACTCGCGAGCTATTTTTGATGGCCAACGTGACGAGCGCCTTTACGATCCTCGCAATCATGTCGTACGTCTACAGCGAAGCCGCTCGTACCGCTGAGGCGAAGCTGGACCTCGAGCGGCTCAAATCAGAAAAGCTGCTCCTCAACATCTTACCCGTGTCGATCGCCCAACGGCTCAAGGAAGACAACTCGATCATCGCCGACCACTTTGACTCGACCACGGTGATGTTTACCGACATCGTCGGCTTCACCGCCATGAGTGAAAAAGTGACGCCCACGGAACTGGTAAGTTATCTCAATCGCATGTTTTCCGCCTTCGACGACTTGGCGGAAAAGCACCGGCTCGAAAAGATCAAGACCATCGGTGATGCCTACATGGTCGCGGGCGGGTTCCCGGAAGAGCGGGACTGCCACGCCAAAGACGTCTCTGCCATGGCCCTCGACATGCTGGAAGTGGTTGAGGAATGCAACCGGATCACCAAGCAGCCCGTCGAGATTCGCATCGGCATTCACACCGGCCCCGCCGTGGCGGGCGTCATCGGCATCAAGAAATTCGCCTACGACGTGTGGGGCGATACGGTGAACACGGCCAGCCGTATGGAATCGAGCGGCTTGCCAGGGCGGATCCAACTTTCCGAGCAAGCCGCAGCCTTACTCGACGGCGACTTTGTGATCGAAGAACGTGGCATGGTCGAGTTGAAGGGCAAGTGCAGCATGAAGACCTTCTGGCTCCTGGGGCGGCGCTAGATTTCAAAAACCCGCTCCCTTTCAGGGAGGAGCTAGGAAACCAGCACCTACCAAAATTCATCTAGGCTTTATACCTGTAGCCGATATGCGGGACGGTTTGCACAAAGTCGTGCAAGACGCCGAGCTGATCCCGCAAGGCCACGATGTAGCCATCGACGGCCCCTTCCGCGACAGAAAAACTCTCGGCACTCACCGCGTCGGCGATTTGGCGGCGTGTAAATGCGTGGTAGGGCCGACTCGCCAAGAAGAGCAATATCTTGAACTCGACGAGTCCCAAGCGAATGGGCTTATCGCCCAATGCCTGACGATACGACGTGGGCGCTCGAACCAAGACGTATTCGCCCTGCCGCTGCTGATCTTCCACTTCCCAAAGATCGCTGCCATCGCCGACGATTAAGTCCCTAGAGCCCGGTACTTGGTCTGGTTGCATGCGCGTCTCCCATGGATATCTCCTAAGAAGGATTTATTATACAAAACACACCCTTCGGAATGCAGCACCGGTGATAGGCCTTATCTACCGCCCGCGCATGCTGGACTAAGGCAGTTACCTGTCACGTCCATCTATCAAGAATAATCTCGTCGCCAAAATGTAACATCAGCTCAGTAGCGGCGACTAATCTGACGTGAGCGAATTGGACATTCAATCAGAATTTTCGCAATTAGTTGTTCGAAATCGGGGTCGATTGACCGCGATCGCCCGTTCGTATGCCCGTGGCGATGCCGACGACCTGCTTCAAGAGATTCTGCTGCAAATCTGGCGTAGCATGGGGAGTTTTGAAAAACGGGCCAGCCTCGACACCTGGTGCTATCGTGTCGCGCTGAACACGGCGATTTCGTGGCAGAGATCCGTGGGAAGAAGAAAGCTGCGGCTGCCCCCTGGAGACGACGACGTCGAACAAATACCCGGCACCGATGACGGCCATGACGGACCGGAATTGCTGCGGCGGTTTCTGCAGACTCTTTCCGACACAGATCGGGCGTTGATCTTGATGTATCTGGAGGACATGAGCGGAAGCGAGATGGCGGAAATCGTTGGAATTCGTGAAGGCGCGCTGCGGGTGCGGATCCATCGTATCAAACGTCGGCTTGCCGAGTGGAAAGTGGGTGACGCATGAATTTGGACGACTTCAAATCCGACTGGAAACAACGGCACAACGAGTTGGCCCAGGATCGTTTTGACGAATTAGCATCCGAGGTTGTTGCTCGGACCGCGAAACTGGAAGCCGCGATTCTACGACGCGACCTGCTGGAAACGCTTGCGGCAGTCGTCGTTGTGATGTTCTTCGGCGTCTTTCTTTGGTTCGATTCCGTGCCGGCACTGATGAAAATCGGCATCGTAATCATCATGCTCGGCGTGATTGAGATTGTTGCCGTCTTGTCTTGGACGCGACGTCGTGATGATCGACCCAGCCATGATGCCCCCTTGCTAGATTACTGCAAAGCGGAGAAAGCACGAGTGGATCGACAGATTCAACTGGTACGCAACGTCACCTGGTGGTATTCCGGGCCGATACTGTTGGGGTGCTGCGTCATGATGTACGGACTGCTAAGCTCCGTTCCTGAATTGTCCCGCTTAATTTTTTACGGGTTTCTGGCCAGCTTCTATGCCTGCTTTTTGGCGGCCGGCATCATTATCCATCGAGGCAATTCTCGCTCGGCCAGAAAAGATTTTATTCCCATCCGCGACGAGCTTGCAGAGTTGGTGCGCTCGCTTGAGGACGGCGTCTCGGAGAATGGCTCCAAATGTAGCGATTCATAATGGCGTTATAAAAAGCGGGCAATTTTCACACATCCTTGCAACGATCTCCACCTTCGTCGATGATGCAGGCCGAGTTTCGAGCCTGGTTCCGCAAGGACCGACTCGGCATCAACTTTATCAACACAACCCGAACTGGATATCAGGACATCATGATTACCGTCGGCATGAATTATCACGTGATTGCAGGCAAGCAATCGCTCATTGAAGAAAAGTTTGCCAGCGTCATCCAAGCCCTGGAGGCCGCCCCCGGCCATAGTAAGTCCAATCTTTGGAAAGACGTCAGCGACGACGCCTCTTACCTGATCACCAGCGAATGGTCGGAGGAGCAAGCATTTCTCGATTTCATCCAAAGCCAAGCCTTCAAGGACGTCACAAGCTGGGGCAAAGAGCAGATTCTCTCCGGCCGGCCACAGCACAAGATTTATAAGAATTGAAACGGGCTTCCTAAATCCTTCCCCCCTCGCGGGAAGGCCAGAACCCTGAAATAAAATGGGAGGTTTTTCAACGCTACGAATCCACGGCTCTTCCCAGCCAACTTGGTCAAGACGGTCAAGACGGTCAACTTGGCAGGCACTTTTTTCGGGGCTGCATAAGCGATTCTGATAGTGCAGCGGCAACGATAGCCATTCAGTTCCTTGGCTGATCACTAACCCAATGGCTAATAGCTGATGGCTAACAGCTAACAGCTTTTCCCGCCATTATCGCGATTGAGAAACACTCCGCCACAACGATTTTTGGCCGCTTGTCGGAATTTTTTAAACGCAGAGATCGCAGAGAACTCGAAGGAATTGGCAAGCTGCATGCGTCAGCGTCCGGAGAATGAGCGCTCACAAGAATCTTCAGCGCCGATGAGCGATTGTCAGCGGTGCCAAAGAAAGAGGTTCTGCCCCGTTTCGCTTCCTATGTCAATCAAAAACTCCCGATCTCCCGAATCCTTTCCCACCTACAATGCTGCCGGACTTCATGAAAATACGGAGGCTTTGATTGCGAACCCTCAAATTGCTTCTATTGATGCCTACTAAATTGATTGGGACATATTGAGTTTTGTTCAAGACAGCACTCTACTGATCGTTCCGGAAGCTCTCGGGTACTCGAAAGCGTCTGGATGGACCCCTTTTATTGCAACACTCGGGACTATCCAACTATGCAAATGAAATCTTCAGTGGCTCGTACTCCCCGGCGGTCTTTTTTGGGCCATTCACTTGTTGCAGCGGGCTCGCTTCTGTCTTGTGATTTGTTGCGTGCCGCACCAGGGGCTGCCAATCAGCGCATCGGCCTGGGTTTCATTGCCGCAGGCGGTAGGGCCCAACAACTTCTCGGCTGGTTCTCCCAGCAAGCGGACGTGCAAGTCTCGGCAATCTGCGACGTCGATCAGCGCCACCTCGATCAAGTTCGGCCCAAGGTTCCCTCCGACTGCCAACTGCTTGCCGACTATCGAGAACTGTTAGAGCTACCGGGTATCGATGCCGTAGTGATCGCAACGCCCGATCACTGGCATGGCCGGACGGCAGTCGCCGCGGCCCAGGCTGGCAAGCACATCTATTGCGAAAAACCTCTCACGAATTCGATCGGCGAAGGCCGCGCGGTCTGTGAGGCCGTCAAGCAAGCTGGTGTCGTTTTCCAGACCGGCTCTCTCGAACGTTCCAACCCGGGTGCGCACGTTGCCAAGCAACTGATCGAAGAGGGACGCTTCGGCAAGATCCATCGCGTACGGATTCAGTTGCCAACCGACGATCCGCATTTGCTGGAAGTGGCACGACTCGAATCTCCCCCACCAACGATGGAAGTTCCCGCGGGCTTTGACTATGACTTCTGGCTCGGACACGCGCCCAAGGTTCCTTACACCGATAATAGGTGTCACTTTTGGTGGCGTTTTCACAGTGCGTACGGAGGCGGTGAAATGACCGATCGCGGTGCGCACGTGATCGACCTGGCGCAGATGATCCTCGGGCTCGACGACACGGGACCCGTTTCGATCAAGGCGGAAGGGACGGCTTCTCCAATCGGTTTTTATGATGCCTTTATGAAATTCGATTTCGAAAACAAATATGAGAATGGCCTGCTGATGACCGGCGACAATACTGGTCCCCGCGGACTATGGCTCGATGGTGACAAAGGGAGCCTGTTCGTTGCCGTCCACGGGACGGCCCTCTCGGCGGAACCTGCTTCGCTGTTGGAGGGTGTGAGCGTACCGAATGCAACGTCTTCGAACCCCCATTGTCGCGAATTCCTCGATGCGA
>JBGTEU010000425.1:0-3453 GCA_041747595.1 Bythopirellula sp. | reverse complement strand
AACCATGAAGACCTCGATTCTCGGGGCCGTTCACACGTTGGGCATCGCCAAGCGCTGCCGCGCGAAGATTCTGCAGGCCTCGACCAGCGAAGTGTATGGCGATCCCGAAGTTCATCCACAGCCGGAATCGTATCGCGGCGCCGTTAATCCGATCGGGCCACGCGCGTGCTACGACGAAGGCAATCGGGCCGCCGAAACGTTGTTCATGGATTACCATCGGCGGAATAAAGTCGATATTCGCATCGTGCGAATCTTCAACACCTACGGGCCGCAAATGCACCCGTTCGACGGCCGCGTGGTGTCAAACTTTATTCGCCAAGCACTCTTGGGTGAAGACATGACAATCTTTGGCGACGGCTCGCAAACGCGTTCGTTTTGCTACCGTGATGATTTGGTGGAAGGGATTGTTCGCATGATGAACAACTCGGACGGATTTATCGGACCGGTCAATTTGGGCAACCCGACGGAGTTTACAATCCGTGAGTTGGCAGAATTGGTCATCGAAATGACGGGTACCAAATCGAAAATCGTCCAGCACCCATTACCCCAGGATGACCCGACACAGCGGCAGCCGGACATTACCTTGGCTAAGAAGCACTTAAGTTGGGAACCAACCGTGAAACTCCGCGAAGGACTGACGAAAACGATCGCCTGGTTCCGCACGATTCGAATGGAAGATTTCCGCGCACCGACACCCCATTATTAAGGCAGGTTGAATTTCATTGCTGTGGTTGAACAGAAGCGGGCACCAGCAATGCCAGCCGGTAGACCAGCGGCCGCAAGATTCTGAAGAGGGCGAGTCCCACGATGGCTCCCATAACATCGAACAGCCAGTCCATGCCATCGCAGACCCGGCCCACGGGGATTTGCGTGATCTCGTCGATCGCGCCGTAAATGGTGCAGGCCAACCAGACGACGAAGTAGTTGATGGGCAGCAGGGGACCCTTGGCGAGTTCCCAACTCGCCAGTACTGAAAACGAGAGGGCCATATAGGCCCACAAGTGCATGAATTTGTCGCCGTGGGGCACCCCATAGTGAATCGTCGCGGGGACGTGAGTACTCACAAACATTGCGACGAAAAGCAGAATCGTGGCATAACGCATATACGCGGCCACGCGGCGGTAGGGATTCCTATTGCGGGTGGTGTCAGAGTGCATTGTGTCGTTTCAAATGGTGGAGTCCAATTTCCTAGTATACCAGCAAAAAAATGTCGCCGAGGCTTGATTGACCGCGAAGTTTCTCGAAAGTAGTTTCAAGAGTCTCGTGATACGGAGAACCGCCGGCACGGCGCACAGGCTGGAAAAAATTGTTCCTCGCTGCTTGTTACGGCAGGCAGGCGGCGGTCGTTCGCAACCTACTCACTCGCGCCGAGATTTTGCAACTAGCGGCCGATCAGTCAGCAGGGAATTCCCAAAAGCGATGCCCGAATCTCATACCCCACACGACCAAGCCGCCGAAGATGCGCGGTTCATGGCACTTGCCCTTGCCGAGGCGGAACGTGCCGCGGCCGAGGACGAAGTTCCCATCGGGGCGGTGATTGTCCGCGACGGGCAAGTCCTGGCCGCGGCCCACAACCAGCGCGAACAACTTCGCGACCCGACGGCCCATGCCGAAATGATCGCCATCACCCAGGCGGCGGCCGCTTTGAATTCGTGGCGTTTGGAAAATTGTACGTTGTACGTGACGCTTGAGCCGTGCCCGATGTGCGCGGGGGCGATCGTGCAATCACGCATCAATCGAGTCGTCTACGGTGCCGACGATCCCAAGGCCGGCGCCGTGAGAAGCCTTTATCACTTGCTCGAAGACGAGCGGCTCAATCACCGTTCGGAGGTTGTCAGAGGTGTTCTGTCCGAGGAATGTGGGGGATTGCTATCTCGGTTCTTCCAAGAGAAGCGGCTCGCGGCGAAGAAATAGCCGAATCGTAGCGATTGTGCGGGCAGAGCTTTTCACCGGCTTGCCACGAGAAGTAAGATTGCGTCCCAAGGGGGGAAGAGAGTCACCTAGACTTGGGCAGTCGCCAACACCCCGTTTTTTAGCGGGCAAAATGGCCATTTGTTGTTCTTGGAGCGCACTTGGCGTACCATATTATATGAAAAGAGTTGCAAAAGTTCACTTAATAGAACTGAGTAGCCTTGGAGGGAAATTGCTATGACTATTCGCTATTTTTATCTCGCTGCCTTCTTGGCGATTTCATTCGTCCCTGGGAATAGTCCTCTTCTCCAGGCGCAGGACAATTCAAGAGGATTTGGAGCTGCACAGATACAAGCGCTCAAAGCACGAAATAGTGCGAATCAGTTTACAATCGACACTGCGAATCGGCAGGCTATTAATCAAGGCGTTACATCGGTAGGGGTTGTGGGTGTCAACCGACAAAATTTCGCCACGGGCAACCGAAGTCCGCTTGTGGGAAATGCAGGTATCGCTGGTTCGGGTGCTAAACCATTTTCTCGCCTTGATCGTGGACCGACGGTGAGCCCTTATTTGGCGCTTTCAAATCCGTTTTCCACTCCTTCGGACTATTACAACATTGTGAAACCCCAGCAAGAACAGTCACGTGTGAACCAACAGATGGCGAGACAACAATACACGCAAAGCCGGAAACTCAATCAATTGGCTGCTCAAGGTCCTTATCAGATTACGGGCACTGAAAGATACGCACCGACGGGACATGGCTCGGGCTTCATGAGATTCGGTACTTATATGAATACCGGTGGATATTTTGCTCCTCCGACGCAGCCCAAGGGTTCACGTTAAAGAAGCATTCTCTGCCCTACGGTCTGCCGGCTCTGGCGATAGTATTTCCAGCCGGGAATGAAAAACGTCGCGGCGGAAACTACGCCGAACACCGACACGCCGTACTCGAAATGGTAGCGCTGCATCGCGGCCATCACGATCGACATGGCGAGCATCGCCGCGGCATGCAAGTAGAATGTCCCCGCGAGAATGCCGGCCTTCACGATGAAAACCATCCCCCCGATCAATCCCAAAACGGGCGACAACTTCAGCACGGGCAGACCGAGCAACTCTTCCACCCAAAAGAGCAGCATGACGGCCACGATGCTCGCTCCCCAAGCATGAGCAATTTGACGCTCGACGGCGGTCACGGGACCGGCCCGGTGACGCAGGGCCCAGAAAATGGGAGCCCAGACCGTGAGCCCACCCCCCCACATTACTAAGTACGGCCAAGCGTCGCCCATAGCGGGCCATTCTTTTCTTTGTAGGTGCATCCAATTTGTCACCAAGCAAAGCACCAGCAACACGGCCGAGTGCCACATCCACAAAACGCCCCAATTCTCCAAGACCGTGGCATGGTGCGTCTCGCGAAACACGCGCGCCATCACATCGGAAAACCGGCCGCTCCGCGCGACAATCGACTCGCCAACAAGATAGGCCTGCAAATCGTTGGCCAGCGCCCCCGCTGATGCGTAGCGAAGCTCCGAGGGCTTCTGCAGG
>JBGTEU010000424.1:0-4316 GCA_041747595.1 Bythopirellula sp. | reverse complement strand
TTGTGCACGTTACCTACACTCCCTCCCGGGTCTGCGGGGTCCCTCCGTGAGCACTGTGCAAACTGCAATTTCCAGCTGCGAGCGCCTCATTAGGTGAGTCCGTCCGTCCGGCGATTAGAATAATTCCTGCTGTCCAGGGAGCGACTTATACAACCTGGGCATGGGTGGACCGGCTTGGACCGTCAGCCCCATACGCCGCATTTCTTTGAGGCTCTTGGTGTTTGCGATTTTCTTGTCGTAGGGTCGCATGAGTGCTGCGACTTCGGGGTCATCATAGAACTCGATAAAGTCGGTCTCGATTTCGTTGGTCATCTTCGTTTTCTCCTGTGAGAGGGTTTCAGTTTCAGGCCAGACAGCAATCGTTCGCATCTGGCTTGCCGAGTCTCCCCGGTGGGTTGTGAGAATGAGAGCCTTAGCTGATGCTGACCCTTAAGGCTCTCATCGTCTAATGCGAAAATCCCGGGAAAAACACTAAGGCTATCAAATAATCTCTCTCCTACGCTAAGGCGCTCATGCGTGATAGCCTTAGCTGATAGCCTTAGCGATTCAGAACTCATCGTGATGCGCTCCATTCAGGGTAAGTAGCCATTCCCCATCCTTGCCAAATCCAGTCTTCTCAGACTTCACCCCCAGTGCCTTTCGCGCCCGCCAGTAGGTTGCGGTACTAATCCCGGCATCCTCGATGGCATCGAGCACTTCCCCTTCACCCCGGGGACCACCCATCAACACGTCGGCAATGATCGTTTTGGCTTGCTCTACTTTGGTGCCGCCGCTTGGCTTGTGATCCTGCCCCAGTAGATCGTTGGCGAGTAGATCGCACTCATCGCCCCAGACGACGCAAGAAGTGTCGCCATAGCTCTCGACGTGAAAGCGAAGCGATGGAGGGGTCTTGCAGAGATTACTTTTGACCGATGCCAAGATTCGGCTTTCCGGGTCTTCAGGGTCGACGGCTACCAACAGCACGCTTCTCGACGCGCCCGTGATCGCGATGGATCCACCGCCGCGATACATGGCATGAGTGCCAGATTTTTTATTCAGGTGCCGAATCAACACGATCGCGCACCCGGTTCGCTCTGCCATCGCACTAAGCTGGCTCATTACCCGGCGAATGTCGGCATCGGAATTGACGGAAACCGTTGAATCTAGGCACGCGGTGAACACGTCGATGATCCACAACACGGAAGCCGTCAAGACAATCTGTTCTTCGATTTTCGGAATGTCGCCAGGCAGACATAGCAACCGATCATTGCCGTCGATCCCCTCGACTTCTCGTATCAATTGAACGCGATTAAGGTCCGCACCCGCTGCGATCAATCGCGGTACGATGGTGCGTTCAGTATCATCCTCAAAGTTGCTGATAATCACGTTGGCCGGAGCATACATGCCTTCGGTCGAATTCGCTGGTGGGAGTGCAATGCCCCGCGTGACTCTCGCTGCGATACTCAGTGAAGCTTGCGATTTCGCTCCCGCCGGGTCTCCCTCGAATGTCGTGATCGCACCCTTGGGGATACAGCCGGGCATCAACCATTCAGCTTTGGTCGGTACTATGTCGGCAGCCGAGACAATCTTCAGACCGAAGCGGCAATCGGTCTCGGCTACTTCCGCAGCATCCATAAGTGCCTGATAGATCGCCTGTTCAATCTCAAGCAACAGCTCATCATCACCATTGATCGGCATGCCATGAGTGTTACCACTCATGCCCGCGGCTTTTGCAACCGGCAACAGTTTTTTTGCCGACTTCTCTCGCCATCGTGTTCGCTCGCCATCGACATCGACATCGAATTTGTCGACGAATTTGTGTTTTCCGAAGACGACTTCGACCTTGCTCTTGTTGATTTTGTCGGGCTTCCCGACTGTAACTAGGAGTCCGTTCACAGGTGCCGCCTCCCGTTGTTAGCGGCCAGAGCTTCTTGATAGAACTCATCAATCAGCTCGAACGCTTCTTGCTTCTGTGTCTTGACGATGGCCTCAAGAGCATGCTTGCGGGTCCAGCCCAGCGTGTCGCCCGTGAGGTGCATCATCGTGCGGGAAATGTGATCTACGTCACAACGCAACCACTCGTTTTCCTGATAAGGGGATCGTGGTCGATGGCGCCTCATGTGAGCCATCGCGCGCTGCAGTTCGGGGAGAAGTCCCGCCTTTTCAATCCCAATCAGTTTCCTGATTTTGTCGATTAGGATAGAATCCATTCGTTGATCTCCATGTTTTCGCCCGCTACCGTCGCCAAACGGGGCGGGCATTTTCATGCGCCGCCGGGGCGGGGTGAAAATTAGACGCCAAGCGAATCGAGCTTCGCTTCCGCAAGATCATGCGCGGGAGTTGCCACCGGCGTAGCGGTCTGCGGATTGATCGCAGCCAAGAATTCTTCAATTGCCGCAACAGAAGTGCAGAGAGTCGCCCCGCTGTAGAAACAACGTAATTTCACTCCACGAAAGCCGACGTGATGCCAGCGCCGCAGGGTGTTTTTGTGCGGACGGCCGGGAAAGATTTTCGTGGCTTCGGTGAGAGTTTTTGGCTCTTCTCGCAAAATAGATCGCATCGTGTTTGCTCCGATTGTTGAGAATGTTCAACGTCGAAAGCAATTAAATGCGGTTGTAGAAGATTGCTCACGGGGAGCGCATGGGGAGCGGACGGGGAGTTCTCAAGATAATTTCACTTAGCTTCCCAAACATAACTTTCCGCATTTCCTCCGCCGCGAAAAATCAGCCCTTGCAATCCCTGATTGAGACTCTTGATCGTGTCCGAGAGGCGTGTGCCATCTTTTCCCCCAGGCAGAGGATCCTCTAACAGTGTTGGCCATCCTGCCTGCTGGAATTCATCTAAGACACGCCGAACATTCGTTGCCTGTCCCTTTACTTCGCGGGCAACTTTCCCACGAAACGACAATGTTCGCCCATTCCACATAGGCTTATCTACTGGTACTCGCGCGATAGTCCAGGCGTGCAAACCCGCATCGGTCGCGGGGTATCCGGCAGCTTCCACCGTCGCAAAGATAATTTCCAGATTCGACCATGATGTGAGCGCCGGGACTGCCATGGCATCACGCCACTGTTGATCGGCACGTATCTGAATTGATTTCACCAAATCAGCATCGCCAGTCCGCTCGGCTTCTAAAACCTCTACCCATACGTTGGGCATGATGATGCGATACACCTCGCGGCGCAACTTCTCAAGTTTTTGCCATTCGCGTCGATCAGCATCGGCGAACGCCTGCATTAACTCAGGGTCATACGGTATCGGCTTTGCCGGTGTGAGAGCTTCGATCAATGCCGCGTTGGGGCTTTTCTTCTTAGACATGATGCACCACCTTATTGTTGAGCCAGGCGACTTGCCACGTTGTCGCGGTGGTGCCGACGATCAACGTGGCGAGTCCGCGGGAGCTACCCGCTAACCCGGCGAATTGAAGTTTAACCGATCAGCTTTGCCACTTGCAGCCCTTTAGCCAAGTCTCTCTCAGCGTAGACTTGCGAAATATCGGCACTGGCATGACCTAGAAGAATCTGCGCTTCTTCGAGGCCGAACTTGGAGCGAATTTCCGTCGCGGCTGAATGGCGCAATTGATGAGGACACCAGCGGTGCGACGACTGCCACTCGGCAAGAGCTTTCCCCTCGATTCCTTCCGGGGCGGGAAAAGCCTTATCACAGGCGCGATGAATGGCGCGACGATAACTGTTGGGGGAGTAGGCTTCTCCCGGCTGTCGCTTGGGATTTTCGACGATGTTTGTGCCGGGGACGTTCCCGCAACTTTTTGGCGTCTTACGATTCGCCGCCCGCTCGGCTTGCCGCTTTTCTTCGGAGTCGCGGGGCTGAAAACAATAAGTTTGGGCATCGCGGGCTAGGTATCGAAGCAGAATCTCTTGCCCCTTGGGACCGATAAAGACGGTCTGCTGCCGTCCGTGGTGTTCTGTCTTGTGTGATTCGGGACGATAGACCCAAACCTTGGCCGATCGATCAATGTCGGCAGGTCTGACAATGCAAACTTCCGCGGGCCTCATCCCGGTGATTCTCTGTAGGCGGACCATATCGGCCACGACGGAGCCCAGGTGAGGCAAGGTCGATTCGACCAACGCATCGGCAACCGGCATGATGGGAGCCGTTTCACGGGCTTCACTCTTACCACGCTGCAATCCGGAAACCGTAGAGAGCGATTGAAAAACGGTTATTGGCAAGAGTTGCTCGCTGGATGCCCACTTGAACATTCTTTTGACCCGCGCCGTTTGCGAATTGGCATAACTGCGAGCCTTACCGTTGACGACCATTTGGTGCCTGACGGTTTTCAGGGCGAGCGGTCCGAACTCGGCACAAGGTTTCTTACC
>JBGTEU010000423.1:0-2202 GCA_041747595.1 Bythopirellula sp. | reverse complement strand
GGGACACCTGGATGGAATATGCCGCGTTGTATCGCAACAATAGCCGCCTTAGGGGGCTGTCCTGACTCGCCTCTTCACGTAAGGCGTGCGCGTCCATCCGTAGCCCTTCACCTGCCACCTGCATGATGATTTCGTTTGTCGATTCATTTCCAGAAAATAAAACGCTGTGACCGACCACGCCTTCATTGCCGACGGTGGCAACCTCAATGGCGCTTCCGTTTTCCATGATCGTCACTGCCGAGGCGGCTCCCCGAGTCAGGAAGTAGACATGCTCGATGGGGGCCCGATATTTGTAGAGAATTTGCTTGAAGTCCAATGTCACGGGTCGCATCCGGCCCACAAGCCGCTCGTAATCGGAAACTGGTAGACGCGCCAAAAGCAAATTTTGGCCGTTAAGTTTGGTCGACATCGAAGATCCCACAGTGGTTGGGTCACAAACGGACCACCGAGGGCATCGGGAGTAAACTCCCGTTGGAGCCGATGTCAAAGGTGATTTGAAGAGCAATGACAACGGTCGCCGTAGAACAGGCCGTGTCACAATAGATTATAGCAAGTTGCGCCTACGATCTGTACGGAACCGGACAGACCGGGGCCCTAATTTGCCGGAAGATGGAGGGCCCTAATTTCGAGAATGCCCCCCATAACCAAGTCTCAGCAAAGCTGTTTCAGCAATTTGGGAAACTTTCAGCAATCACCCAATCTGTAGATCTTGATTCACCCCTTGAGGACTACTACCGCTAATTGAGCTATGAAAAGAGTGCGAAGGAGATATTCCATGGAACGCTCAAAGGAACCACTTCACGGCATTTGCCACGATCCTTGGGAGGGCTGGCAAGTCTGGTCTCATTGCCTGCAATATCCCGTTCGTTGCGGATCGGCAACCGATGCCAAGCGAATTGCGATGACTCTTGAAGCCAAGTATCCCCACGGCGCTGGGGTCGACTACTCTGAAGTCGATGCGGCCATTGAGTCAACACGCCAACCCATCGAGAACATCCTCAACTAGGCAGTATAAAATGGACGCGATCCGGTATTCTCACGATAACCCGAATCTGGCTACTACCCCAGCTAAAGATCTCAATCCGGGAGAAACCCTTACCGGTGGGGATCGAATCGAGAGCGAAGTCGAGTTCCACTCCGCCACCATCGATCAGTGCGACTTCAAACACCCCCCTTTTAACCAAAGCATTCGCGTTTACATCGAACAAATTCAAGCGGCTTTCGCGGAGCATTATCCGATCTCGTTCGAGGAATGGGAAAACGGCTTTCGCCGCGATGAAAACGCTGCACAACAAATCGCCGTCTGGTGGTACGCCGCGGACGTTTACAAAGAGTTTGCCGGGAACGAGTCTTCCGAGCAGCGGCGGGCCGATATCTATCGATGTGTCTTTTGCTGCATGACCTCCAACCGTGACACGATAGGGGACATTTATCAGCCCCACGCGATTTCGCGCTCCGAAGCCAAGCGGATTGAGGACCGGTATTTTATGGTCACCCCCCACGATCCCGCTTACGAGGATGCCTGAGCCGCTCAAAACGGGAGCCTCATGAGCTGGTTTCTATGGTATAATGTCACTGGGACAAATTCACAAACCCTGAGAATTTTATGTACGTCTATAAGGGCGACGGCCATGAAGGCACCACGATTGTCAACTACGGTGTTTCGCTCAACGTGACGAACGACAAAGTGACGGTCGAATACAATGGCTTCGAGGAAGACTTTGATAGCGTCCTGCGAAACGGCAAACTTGAAAATCGAGACGGAACCATTCAATTGGACCGCGATCAACTGGCCTGGCTGGAAGACAGCAAAACCTGGGTGAAACACCAGCTCGAAGGCGCATAGTCCCGCACCCGCATTCATGAAGCCGCTTGCGCCTTAGCGTTTTCCCCGCGCTCTTCCCTCGCGCCCTCCCCGCACGCTGCTACCAACGCCGTTCAAAAAACGGCCAAAAATCGTTGTGGAATTCACTACCAGAATCGCGATCATGGGGTTTGCCCATGCATCGGCATGTTCTTTGATTTGGATAAACGGTGAGCCGTCCGCGATCGGTTCCCGGCCGAGGGACCGAGGGTTTTGTCCAGCCGCCACGAATGATTAAAGCCTTTGTTTCAAGTCGTTTGCGAGTCTTGGCGTTCGACAGCGAGTGCAGAAAAGTGTTCGCAGATGACAAAATTGCTGGAATATTGTCACTTCGAAAA
>JBGTEU010000422.1:0-3984 GCA_041747595.1 Bythopirellula sp. | reverse complement strand
GCAACGACCCCTAACGGAGTCCGGGCACCTATCGTTCTGGGCGTAGCAGGGATTTCCTGCCACTCCCCGTTTCGCAACACGTAGGTTAGGCTAGTAGATTCGCCATCGGAGTCCTTTCTCCCCCATAGATCATATTCGCTGAATGCGGGTGTATTCGCAATTTGTTTTCGCCATTCGCTATTGGTCGTGCCTCCAAGACGAAAACATTGCTGTACTCCATAGAACTCAGATAATCCCTGCTCGAAGGTCTCCACCACCAAGAAGATATCAACTCCATCTGAAACCGGCTTAAGATAGAAAGTCCACTTTTGAGGCACCCACGACGAGTCTTTGTCGATTGCCTTTTCAATTACGAACACGTTTTCTTGAGATTTGAAGTTGTTTTCTCGATGACTTGTTCTGACGACATCAATTCCGGCCTCTTTGCTTGAGGCAGGAACCTGACCACCCATGATCGGTGAGTGTTCAAAGAAGCGGTAGCCGATTCGATTGTCTCGGTGATTCTCATTGAGCATCGTTGCGAATTCGGTTTCTCTACCCTTCCTTGACTCCACAAGTTTAATTGTGATCGGTGAATTGAATTCCCAATCTTCGCTTCCTAGTGCCTGCAATTGTTCGGAATTGACTTCGCCCAAACAAAGTGACAACAAGATAAAGAAATCAAGCATGACTCGACGGTGGTCGAAGACGTGGATCAGACAAGACTCCAGACTACCAGTCGGCGACTCGTTGCCTTTGGCGGTTCTGACCATTGCGATAATTCTCAGTATAGTGTTCGACATTCGATGGAGAGCATTTCGTACCGTCGACATTTGTACCATAGACAAGTCAGTCGGAGGAATCGATCCTCCTAAAAATCCCATGGTACCAAAGCGTCGCCAGTCGGGTTAGTGGCTTGATTGTGATGACTGGGACCGAGGGAACTAATACCGATGGAACAGAGCGGCAAAGGGGTGGGGTCGAATCCAAAAATCCGCCTCCCCTCGCGCGTAAGGCCATGACGCGTCCTAGGAAACTGAGGTAGCTTCCGAAAAACATAGGTTTTCAGTTCGCGCATTTCAGAGTGTTTCGCGGGACATTTCCAATTCTGGAATTAGCGGTTTCCATCTTTCCTCCTTGGTTCTCCGGAAGCTCATCCATCCGGCTCGCCGGGGTGGCCAAAAATTATTGTTGAGAATCGTTTCTGATTCGCGATAATGGCGGGGAAAGCCGTTAGCTGTTAGCAATCAGCTATTAGCCAAAGGCGAGCCGGGTTGCGTTAGCTCCTGCCATGATACAAATGCGCTACTTGTGCGCGCTGATTGTTTTCCCTGACCTCCGACCACTCCCCTAAAATCTTTGGCCCCTTCGGCAAATGTTGGCCGCTTCGGGGAAAAACGAGGGATGTCGTTGGCCGCTTCGATTGGAACTCGAGGATTTTTAACGAAAACTGGGGCAAACGCACCGATCCGTGTGTTAGCCGGCATCGTCCCGATGGCGTGCCAGAGAAAAAAGTGCCTGCCAAGTTGACCGTCTTGACCGTCTTGACCGTCTTGAAATGAGAACAGCAAGCTGGTGGTCTGCCGTTAAGTGTTGCTGGCGGGGGAAAGCCGGGTCTTTTGTCGCGTCGAAAAAATCCGGCCAAGAATCGTTGTGGCATTCGCGACGAGAATCGCGATCATGGGGTTTGCCCACGCGTCAGAACGCTCCGTGCTACAAACGGTACAAGTTTGCGCATGCTGAGAAGATTTGGATCGTTTGTAGCACGGATGAACCGAGCACGTTGGGACGATCAGAGTATTGTTATATGAAACCAGCAACCCTTACCGGCAGACGACCTACATGTAGGGGGTATCGAGGCGAAGAGATCCGCCAATTATTCGCAGCGATTGCCGCTCGGCTTTGTGGTCGCACAGGGTTGGCACTTGGCATCCTTACAGTTGCCCGGTTTGCATTGGCACGATTTGCATTGGCCCGAATTGCATTGGCCCGAATTGCATTGGCACGATTCGCAGTTGCCGCAGAGGCCCCCTTCGCAACGCATGCAGGCGCCGTCGCAGCATCCCTCCAGGCAGAGTTGCGGACAGTAGCCGCATTCGTTCGCCAATATGCCTTGAGCCTTCTTGAGCTCGACCTGGGCCAGTTTCAGAGTGACGATCTGCTCGATGAGATTCGCCTCGGCCTGGTCAAGATCGGTGCGGAGGGTGCTGACCTGGAAAACGGGAACGTCGTCCGTATCGCGGGTTTTTTCCAGTTCGTTCAACCGTTTCCGCAAATCGAGGACGGTTTCTTGCGCGAGAACGATGCGGTTTTGCTGCAGGGTGATTTTGTAGGCGGCGTTTTTGATTTCGCCGGAGGCCTTGGTCTCGGTATCCTCGTAAAAAATGGCCAACTGTCGGCAACGCACCGGCACTTCGTGTTCATAGCAATGAAGGCAGCGGATCGTATGGATCAAGCCATCGCGGGGTTCGACCGAACCGATGGTGGAATCGGCGAATTTCAGCACGCCGCGCGTGACGGGGAGGGTCACTTTCTCCATGTTGCAGAGCACGATGCCCAAACCACGGAGATCGTGCCGGTTTTGCAAGCCAACGGCGAGTTCCGCCTCGACATTTACGGGGTCGAGCTCGGGTTGCCAATCCATTTGCGGCCAGAAGAAGCGGTGTTCGTTAAGGGGACATCCCACGAGCGTTTGCAATTGACCGTTGAGTTGCAGTCGCTGGAAATCGAGCTGCGAAAGTTTATCCTCGAGATCGCGGAATTGCTTGCCGACGGTTGTGCGATCGAGCCCGTCGGGCACGGCGAGGCCGGCTTCGCGAAGCTTTTCGACGCGCGTGTAGGTTTGATCGACTTCGTGAAGCGCGTGGGTGAGATAATGCTTTTGCGCCTCGAGGCCGGCGAGTTGGTAGTACGCCGTGAGGGCCGCGGCGGCTGCCTCGTTGCGGATCGAGCAGGCATGGAGCGACAACAAATCGCGGTCGAGGCAGTAATTCTCAGCCACGCCCTTGGTATCGCATTCGATGATCACTTGGGCCCAATGGCGTTCGAGCTCCACCATGTTGGCCACGGCGGCGTTGGTGGCTGCGTTGCACTGGGCGGTGGACGCGTTGATGAGCTCGTAAGTTTCCGACGGGGCCGGCAGTGGTTGGGGCACCCATTCCAGCGGAATCTCGCCAGCCAGATTCGGCGGCGGCGATTCGCACTCGCAAGTGGAATAATTGCAGGGCGCGCAAGGCGTGCGAGGGACGCTGCAATTGGCAGAGGGGCACTTGCATCCCACGCCAAGCGTCACGAGCGGTATAAGCACAACGATAGCGATAAACCTTAGAAGCATGATAACCGTTGCAAGAGTTTCGATCCCACGACCTGGGTTAGTTATCGAAAGCCGCTTGTACCGTGGGCAACAGTTGCTCGTATTTTTCCGCAAGCACCGTTCAGGCAAACTTTAGCGGTTAGCGATATTGTGCGGGCATGGCTCGAATGCCGAGAAAATCAGGCTGATTTCTCGGTGATAGCATAGAGTCGCAGGGGTTCCCCTTTGCCTTTGACCGCTTGGGGTGGCAGCGGCACCGGAGCGAACTCTGCAGGCAGAAGGATTTTGGTTTGCTCGGTGATCAAGAGTTGATGGCCCACGGTCTTGGTGAGTGCTTCCACCCGGGAGGCGACGTTTACCGTGTCGCCAATGGCGGTGTATTCCTGGCGTTTGGGAGAGCCGATGCTGCCAACAATCGCGGGTCCCGTGTTGATCCCCACGCCGATCTGCAATCCTGGCCAACCAGCCTTTTCGAGTTCATTTGTGACATCGCTGAGGCAGCAAAAAAGTTGCTGAGCGGCGCTGACGGCTTGGCGAGCATGGTCGGGCTGCTGATGGCCGATCCCGAACAGGGCCATAAATCCGTCGCCGAGGAATTTGTTGACCATGCCGCCGTGCAGTTCGATGGTTTCCACGGCCCCTCGGAAAAAAATGTTGAGCGCGGCCACGACTTCCTGCGGCGTGTGCGTGGA
>JBGTEU010000421.1:0-3008 GCA_041747595.1 Bythopirellula sp. | reverse complement strand
TCAAAACCAACAAGGCAAACAGCGCCCAAAACGTCCAGCGGAGTATTGTTAACGGGCGAAATGCTTCTTCATAGTCGACCTCCGTCGCCACGCCGATATCAGCCGTGGGGAGCCAGGTCCAAGCTCCCACCACTTTCACGCCGCGATAGTCGCGATAGCCGTCCACGTTGATACCTGACCGACCTTCAATGGCTTCCTTGGCCATCAACGTGAGCGGAAGTTCGTGACGCCGCTTGGTTGGCCGGAAGCCTTTCGTAATATCGCCACCAGGATCGCGGACCAACACTCTGAGCAGCGAACGGGAATCCTCCTCGTCGGCGAGAATGCCGTTTAGGATGAGGTTTTCGTCAAAGCGGCTGTTGGACACCATGAGACCCGTCTTGTTGAAGGCGTATGTTTCACCCGTGTGACCAAACTGACCATGCGCGAGGATTCGCGAGAATTCTTTCTCGGGTGGAATGCGAAAGGCGAGCACGCCGACCACTTGAAAGCTCTCGTCCCGCAACGGCGCGCAAACGAACATGGTCGGCACGCCGGTCCGCACGCGACCTTCTTCATCTTTCAATGCCGCGACGCTGGCGAAGGGTGGCGAAACGCACGATATTCCGCTCATGGCTTTGGAGATAAACTCCTGATTCTCAAGTGGTACCTCTCGTCCTTCAAGCTCCTCTCGGGTGGCAGCGACGATCATATTCGACTTATTGACGAGTAGATAACCGTTGTAGTCGTGTGCCGTCTGCGCGGGACCTAAGCTCTTGTCGAGTTTCTTGCGAAGTGCCTCTTGGTCGGATTCACCGGCCGCCGCATCAGGTTCGAGCAAGGGATAAGCGAGTTGGCGAATCTCCAAACTGTTGGCCGACGACGTAATGTTGGATTTTTGGACCTTGAACCACGTTTCCAACATCGCGGTTTCCATCTTTAGCAGGGTATCGAGTTGCGACTGCAGGCTATCTCGCATTGTGGTCTCGATCGCGCCTCTCACAGTCCAGCCGATGAGCGACAACAAGACGACGGCAATAATCGGCCAAATCCAAATCTGCTTGAGCAGAAAGAGCCTGGTCCGCGTGATCGTACGGCCGACTCGACTGGTGGCAAAAGTCATGTGCGGCGCTGGATGATCACTACCGTCGCGCGAGGACCCGAACCAAGAGTGGGGATTGAGATTCATACGTTCTGAGACGCTGTTTAGGAGATCGCCGGGGGAAAGCCGTCAACCCTTCAGTATAATCAGAGTCAGAGGCGGCTGCGAAAGTGGAATTCGCTCGACAAGCTGCTAGAAATCGGCCGCTCAGGGCCACGTTTGGATTTCCAGCTTAAGGACAGCTCTGCCGGAAGCATCGGTCGCTGGCGACGCGTTAGCCACTTGGCGTGGTGCATCATCCGGTGACCAGAGCGACCACACTACCAACAGGCCGGCAAAGCCTTGCCGGCAGAGGGGCACATTGTTCGTGGCGATGGCGACTTGATGTCCGCGCCGTACGAACTCGATGCCAATCGCCCGTAGCGGCCCCAAATGGCCGAGGCCGCTGCCGAGTTCCCACGCGAGAAGAACATTTGACATCGGTTGGTTACGCTTGAGCGCGGGGAACGACTCGCTTTTGGACGTCCACTTCCAGCACGCCGAAGGCTTGTTCGTGGCGCTGCACCGACAGGTGCAAGGCATGCAGCAGGCGCTTGGCGGTGTAGTAGTTGGTGACCAACCGCTGGGTCATTTGAACGGGATCTGTCAGGACGCCGAAGGGCTGGGCGTTGAGGCCGAAGTCGATAATCAGCTCCTCGGGCGTGCCGGTCACTCGGCAAAAGTTGGCATACGAACAAGAGGCAGAATGGTCGTCGACTTGCACCCGTGGGGATTGCTGCTGTTGCGATTGCGGGGCAGACGCCGCCTCAGCTTCTGTGGGAGTGTCGTTTTTGTTTTCGTTGTCAGCCATGGTGCTGCTCCGTGGGTTATGTGTGTGAGATATGAAACACATGCGTTCCTGCCAATTTTTTATGGCGAGGAGGATGGAGGGCATAGTCAAGTTGGTCAAAAGCTTACGTCCCGCAGAGCTACATCGATAATTCCCGCCGACGCCCCATGGTAGGGGACGAGACGAAAGCCATTTAGCCCGCTTTCCTCCATCGCGTGGGCCATGCGCTCGGAAACTGATCAGCAGCGAACCGCTAGGGATTCACCGGCCATCCTATTCGGAATGCTTTCTGAATTATAACATCGTCCTTATCGGCAGGACTCCAGCCGAGCTGAGGATTAGATGAGTTGATCGCCTTGATCACCCCATCCAATTGTTCATTGAGCGCCCTATCGCCTTCGGCGAATTGGCTAATAACGCTTTTCCAATCTCCAAGGGCTGATGCCAATCGAAAAGCGAAGTGGCGACCTTGTCCCCAACCTCGTTTAACATGCTCTCGAAAGAACCGAACCAAGCTATCCATTGCTGCCTCCCGAAGACGTCGTTCGAATGCCGCGTTTCTAATTTGTTCTCCATAGAGTTGCATTGCAGCAATATTTGCGCTGCCCAGAGACTGTTGCAGATCGACGTAACTGACACCTGGATTTGCAGCAAGAAATTCTTCAAGCGATCGGAAACCGAGCCCTTTCAGACTAGCCTGTAATCGGTCTTGCCAGTTTCCGTGCCATGGCGATTGCAGTTCTATATTCACGGCTCACCTATAATATGGCATTACTTTGAGATGCGAAAGTCCCGCCTCTTTACGCATTTGTGCGCCAACTTGAAGCACTTCACGTCTATTGAGCATCCGTCCCAGCAGCTCTTCACGATTTAATACTCGGTTTAATATCACGTCGTTCCAGGGACCACTTCCCATCCAGGTATGAATCGCTGAGTGTGTCGCTGAATCCAGTTGTATAGTGTACCGATCTATATCCTTTAATTCACGCGCGGCAAAAAAATCGCGGTGCTCTTGAGGAAATATGTGATGACGCGGGGTTCGGTGAATGCCTATGTCACTCGGCCTCCGTATGCTTAACCCTTCCAGCCCCATCAGGT
>JBGTEU010000420.1:0-11419 GCA_041747595.1 Bythopirellula sp. | reverse complement strand
ATGAGTGACATGCCCAAGCAGAAAACCCACAAAGGCACCAAGAAGCGATTTCGCTTGTCGGCCACTGGCAAGGTCATGCACCGCTCCGCCGGCACGAGCCATTTGGCTGCCCGCATGAGCCAGAAGCGCAAACGCCAATTGCGTGGCACCAAGGTCACCGCGGATTGCAACGCCAAGGGGATTAAAATCGCCTTGGCCGGTAACAGCTACTAACAGAGTGTGGCACGACTCTCCGAGTCGTACAGTCACGAGTCGGAGACTCGTACTACTCTGACCAAGCACGCCGGGCAACAAAACATCTTCCATCGTCGGAAGAGGCCTGGGCGCGACACTGAAAGTAAAGGGTTCCCTCGATGAGAACCACCAAAGGCAGCGCCCGTAATCGGGCGAAAAATCGACTCTTCAAAAAGACCAAGGGGTATCGCGGTGGCCGTAACAATCTGTTGCGGACGGCCAAGGAAACCCTGATCCGTGCCGAGGCCTTTGCCTTCCGCGATCGTCGGGTCCGCAAGCGCGAGTTCCGCAAGTTGTGGATCATCCGCATCAACGCCGCGGTTCGCGAGCGCGGTTTGCGTTACAGCGAGTTCATCGCCGGCTTGAAAAAGGCGAACATCGAGCTCGACCGCAAGACGCTCTCGGAAATGGCGATTCACGACTCGGCCAGTTTTGATGCCGTCGTGGAAAAGGCCCGCGCAGCATTGGCCGCTTAAAGCTGCGGAGGCAATGCAGGTGGCCCTCGCTGATTTTCTCGCCAGTCTCGATTCGCTCGCTCAAGCTGCGCAGGCTGATTTCTCCGCAGCTGCCGATGCGGCTACGCTTGAAACTGCGCGAGTTGCCTACCTCGGTACCAAGGCGGGGAAACTCCGTGATGCCCAAAAGGGTCTGGGATCGGTAGCACCTGCGGAAAAGCCTGCCGCCGGTAAGCGTTTTAACGAAGTCAAAGTGGCGATTGAGTCGGCCTTTGCTGCCGCGCAAGAGCGGCTGACCTCGGGTGAAACGGCAACCGCCCAAGCGTTCGACGTCACGCTTCCTGGCCACTCGAGGCGGCTCGGCCATCTCCACCCGATCACGCAGACGATCCGCTCGATGAAGGAAATTATGGGGCGGTTGGGGTTCTCCGCCGTGGAAGGACCGGAGATCGAAGACGAATGGCACAATTTTGAAGCGCTCAATATCCCGCTGATTCATCCTGCGCGGGATCCGCTTGATAATTTTTATCTGAGCGTTGCTGAGGCTTCAGCGAATGGTCGCACGGCCGGTACTGAATCTTCAGAGAATGGGGCCTCGCCGTTGTTGCTGCGGAGTCAGACGAGTACCGTGCAGATTCGGGTGATGGAAGCGACGCCGCCCCCCGTGCGAATCATTTCGCTGGGGCGGGTCTATCGGCCCGATACCGCCGACGCCACGCACTACCCGATGTTCCACCAGATTGAAGGCTTGCTCGTGGATCGCGGCGTGACGATGGCGGACCTCAAAAGTGTGTTGCGGCTGTTTTGCCAAAGCTATTTTGGCGGCGACGATGAAGTCCATATTCGCTTCCGCCCCTCGTTTTTCCCCTTCACCGAGCCGAGCGTCGAAGTCGACATGAATTGGCGCGACTCCCAAGGGAACAGCGGTTGGATGGAAATGGGTGGCGCGGGGATGGTCGATCCCAACGTGCTGCGAGCCGTCGGCTACGATCCCGAGGAAGTCACCGGTTTCGCCTTCGGCCTGGGCGTAGAACGGGTCTGCATGCGGCAACACGGGATCACCGACATTCGGGCGCTCTACCAAAACGATGTGCGATTCCTGGAGCAATTTTGATGATCGTCTCTTGGAACTGGCTGCAAGATTACGTCCCGCTCTCGATGACCGTCGAGGAGCTCACCGACCGGCTCACGCTCACGGGACTGAATCTCGAAGGCTTTACGGCCGTTGGCGACGATGTGGCCATCGACGTCGAAGTCACCAGCAATCGGCCCGATTGTTTGGGGCATATCGGCATCGCTCGGGAAGTTTCGGTGCTGTGGGAGAGCCCGTTGAAGGTTTCTGCCGCGAAACCGCAATCGAAGGGGGCGAGCGTTTCCAAGCTTAGCAGCGTGACCGTGGAATGTCCTGACTTATGCCCGCGTTACACGGCGCGGGTGATTCGTGGCGTGCAGATCGGGACGAGTCCCAAATGGCTTGCCGATCGGCTGCGAACCCTGGGGATCGCGGTGATTAACAACGTAGTCGATATCTCGAACTACGTGATGATGGAGTGCGGCCAGCCGTTGCACACGTTTGATTTCCAGTTGCTCGCGGGTGGCAAAATCATCGTCCGTAGGGCGAAGCCGGGCGAAAAGTTCACGGCGATCAACCATCAAACTTACGATCTCAACGCCGACACCTGCGTGATCGCCGACGGCGAGAAGGCCGTGGCGCTCGCTGGCGTGATGGGTGGGGCCACCAGCGAAGTCAGCGACGCGACGACCGATCTGTTGATCGAAGCCGCCGATTTCGCGCAGCTCTCGGTCCGCAACACGGCCCGCAGGCTGCACCTGCATAGTCCGTCGTCGTATCGTTTCGAGCGAGGGGTTGATCCCGAGGGTATCGATTGGGCGAGCCGGCGATGCTGTGAACTGATTTTGGAACTTGCCGGGGGCGAGCTTGCCGAGGGGGTGATCAACGTCGGCGAGCCACGCCAACCGCGGGAGCCAGTGAAACTCCGCTTTAGCCAGTTGCAGCGGGTTCTCGGCATCAAAATCCCCGATGACCGGGTCCGACAGATCCTCAAGGCTCTCGGCAATGATGAAACTCATGCCTGCGGCGAGTGTGTGAAAGTGGTGCCGCCGAGTTGGCGGGCCGATCTCACGCGGGAAATCGATTTCGTGGAAGAAGTGGGCCGCATTTACGGATACGACGAAATCCCCGAGGATGCCGGTGTGAAGATGGTCGCCTCGACCCGCAGCCGCGAGGATCGTGTGCTCGATCAAGTCCGCGATTGCGTCGCCGCTTTGGGCTTCGACGAAGCGATGACGATCAGTGCCGTCGAGCGGGAATGGATCGGCGCGTTTCGCCCCTGGTCCGACGCCGAACCGCTCGCCACAAGCACACCCGTGTTGCGGCGGGCCAATTTTCTGCGGCAAACGTTGCTACCCAGTTTGCTCGCGGCCCGGCGCACAAATGAAACGCTCTTCAACAGCACGATCGAATTATTCGAGATTGCCAGCGTTTATCTGCCCCAAAAGACGGGCCTGCCCGATCAGCGGCGGATGCTGGGCATCACCAGCGGCGGCGGATTTTTGGAACTCAAGGGGGCGCTGGAAACGCTCGTCGCAATGGTCGCTCCCAGCACAAGACTTTCAGCCGGAAGTTATGAATCGCCATTCTTCACGGCAGGGCAGGGGGCAGAACTCAAACTGGATGGCAAGCCGCTCGGATATCTCGGCGTAGTGAGCCAACAATCGCGGGAGCAATTCGAACTCCGCGGCGACACCACGGTTGCCGAGTTCGACCTCGGCGTTTTGATCGACGCGGCGGTGCTCGTGCGGCGAGCCCGGGAACTCTCGCCTTACCCACCCGTGGCCCGCGATTTAAACATCGTTGTCGACGAAAAAGTCCGTTGGGATGACGTGGAAAAAATTGCCCGCGCGGGTTGCGGCGAATGGCTGGAAAGCCTGTCGTTTCAAGAGGAATACCGCAGCTCGGACAAGCTGGGCCCCGGCAAGAAAAGCTTGCTGTTTTCGATCCAACTCCGCTCGGCCACCGGCACGCTCACCAACGAAGAAGCCGACATACTCCGCGACACGGTCGTGGCCGCGCTGGGCAAAGAACTCGGCGGGCAACTGCGGGCGTGAAGGTAGTTTACGGCAGAGGGTCAATCCGATTGGGTTGCCGTAGGGCAACGGATTGCTTCCATGCCTCTTCCAATTCCGTTTGATGGAGCGTTGCCCACTCTTCGACCAGTTTCGTTGCTCGGGTGGGCAATCCGCCGTCGATCACATCCAAAGAATTGATGTCAAACACGGCTTCGCCCCGCCGTAATATGCATGAAAGGGAGGCGGATTGTGATCGCCGAAATACATGCGAATGACAATGCCGTAAAAGCGGCTTAACTCAGGCATGAGAATTGGCACTCATGTCAGGAAAAATCTCTTCGAGCGATTTGCCGGTCACCTGTAAATAAAGAGAATCAGGACAAAGCTCAATATTATTGTCCCAAACCAATTCGCCGAACTCACCGATTCGCACCTGGTTAAAGGATGCTACGTCATTCCAAGCGGCAAATACACCTCGACCGACCAACGGAGACAAGTCAACTTCTCCCGTAATGCCGTCATCATAGGAAAGGCGAACGCGAAAGTTGGAAAGTGCTTCTGCGGTAATTAATTGCGGCATAACTGAACCTTCGACGACGGAGGCAAATGTCATAGACTAATTATCGCCCATAATAAACTCTCAGACAACAAATCTCCATTCATGTCGGAAATCCCTACCATCCCCGCGTTATTTCAAGCAACCGTGCAGCGCGTCGGCGATCGTCCTGCGGCGGGGGTTATTGGCGAGGGGAAACTCTCGTGGAAAACCTGGCAGGAAGTTGCCGACGACGTGCGGCGGGTCATCGCTGGCTTACAGGTGGCCGGCGTGAAACCGGGCGACCGCGTGGTCCAGTTTGCCCCCAATAGCTACGAGTGGGTTATCACCGACCTGGCGATACTTTCGATGAGTGCCGTGCATGTGCCGCTGCACGCGTCACTGCCCGCCGGGCATGCTGCCGAGCAGTTGGAATTGGCCGACGCCACGCTCTTGGTGGTTTCGGAACATTCAAAGCGATTGGGGCACCAAAATGTAAAGTGCGTCACCCATAGCGATTTGCACGCTCATCCCCCCACTCCGCACTCCGCAATCCGCAATCCGCAATCCGCTGATCTCGCCACGATCCTGTTCACCTCGGGAACCACGGGCCAGCCCCGCGGTGTGATGCTCAGCCACGGTAATCTCGCCACCAATGCCATCGCCACGACCGAGACGGTCGGCTCGCCGCACGAAGAAACGCGGCTTTGTTTCTTGCCGCTCAGCCATATTTATGCCCGCACGTGCGATTTGTACACGTGGCTCTTTCGGGGGACGCGGATTGTGCTGGCCGAAAACCGCGACACGATTATGCGCGATTGCCAACTCGTGCAGCCCACGGTGCTTAACGGCGTGCCCTATTTTTATCAGAAGGTCGCACAAGCGATCCATGCTGGGGATAAATCGCAAGAGCCGGGTGCCCTGTTGAACTTACTCGGCGGGAAAGTGCGGCTCTGTTTTTGCGGAGGGGCGGCCGTCGCGCCGGAAGTGGAAAAGCTGTTTGCCGCGCAGGGACTGCCGCTGCTTTCCGGCTACGGTCTTACCGAGGCGGCACCGGTAATCTCGGCCACGCATCAAGAAAACTATCGAGCGGGTTGCGTGGGCCGGCCACTCGCCGGGGTGGAAGTTCGCTTGGCGGACGACGGCGAAATCCTCGCCCGCGGGCCCAACGTGATGCTCGGTTATTGGCGGGATGACGACGCCACTCGTGAAGCGATTGTCGACGGTTGGCTGCAAACGGGCGATCTCGGCGAGTTCGATGCGGAGGGTAATCTGCGGATCGTGGGGCGCCGTAAAGAGCTGATCGTGCTTTCCACGGGCAAGAATGTTAGTCCGGCCGCCGTGGAGCAGCGGCTCGCGGGCTCGCCGTTTGTGGAGACCGTTTGCGTCGTGGGAGAAGGCCACAGCCATTTGGGGGCGCTGATCGTCCCTAATCCGCAAGCGCTGAAGAAATTCATCCGGGAAAATCGGTTGTGGGTGTGGTCGAAGCGCAGGGCCGTGACGCACCCCAAGGTCCGCGAATTGTACCGTGGAGAAATCGACCGCCTGCTGGCCGATGCCGCGCGGGAGGAACGCATCGGTCCATTCGTCATTTTGCCGCGGAATTTTTCAATCGAGACGGACGAGGTGACGGCGAAGTTCAGCCTCCGCCGGGAGACGATCGCGAAGAACTTCGCCGGGGAAATCGAAGCGATGTACGGCACTTGATTCGGGGCTTCTTGGCTGTCATCCCGAGAGAGGCTTGCTGTAAGAGGCTTGCTCCGCCGTAGGCGGAAGGGATCTGGTGAGCAGTACCTTTTCGTTGAGCGGTACCTGTGACGATGGAAGCCAGATTCTTCCAGTCGCACGGCTCCTGTCAGAATGACGCCTTCGTCGGTCCTGCAAGCAATCTCGACCGTAACAATCGTCACCACCCCACCGCGGGAAAACCCCGGTTTTTGACCCTCCTAAGCGGGCAACCTATATATCGTTGGGTCATTATCGCTCGGCAAGCAGCGGTTCCTGACGAGGAACCGGCGGCGATTCCCCATACGTAGATTCGCTCGGCATCGGCAACTTTGCTCATGGAAGATCTTCAACAAGGCTCTCAGGCCGCGGAAGACCGGTCTAACAAGACCGCGGAGGCGCTGCGCGCGCTGCGTGAAGGGTTGGGTTCAAAAATCGAAACCCATCGCCGCCGCATCAGCGATCTGGAAACCGATCTTACCGCGCGGGTGTTGCAGATTGCCGAGGAGCTTGCCCAGGAGCAAGCCGCCGAGTCGCAAGCCGAGCTTTCGCTGCATGAGGAACAGCTCCGCAAGCTGCGCGAATCGCTCTCCGAGCGAGATTCAAAGATCGCCCAACTCGAGCTTCGGATTGCCGATGCTGAAGCTCATCGCGAGCTCATTGCCGAGGAACTCGCCAACTCGCGTTCCGCGATCGACGCGGTCCGGGTCGCGGAATGTCAGGACTGCGCACAACTGCGGACCGAGCTGACGGCGGTCAACGATCGACAGGCCAATTCCACCGCACGAGTTGAGGAATTGCTGGCCCAAATCGGGCAACTGACCCAAGAGCTTACCGAGTCGCGCGAGACCGAAGCCCGGCTACTCACCCAGCATCGTGCCGACGACAGCGCCTTGGCCGAGTCCCAAGTCGCCGTCGCGGAGGCGCGACAATTGCTCGACGGCAAAGTGGGAGAACTCGCCGCCGAGCGAGACGCCCTGGTCGGGCAAGTTTCGCAATTGCAGGCAGAGTTGAGCCTGCAAGCCGAAACCCTCTCCAGCGAGCACTCGTGGCTAGAGAAAGAATTGCAAGCCGGTGAGCAGAGCAGAAAGCAGCTTGTCGGGGAATTTGAAGACTTGCTCAAGAAATATAAGGGCACCGAGACGGAACTCGAAGCCGCCAAGTTGAAAAACGACCAGGCGGTGGCCTTGCTAAAAAGGGCGGAAGAAAAAATTCTTGAGATCACTCACTCCAAGGTTCACGAGGAAGAGCTGGAGCAAGCCCGGCGGAAGTTTGAGTTGGCGCTGGCCGACGCCCAAAAGCTCAAGCGCGAGAATGCCGAACTGCAAGAGGAATTGGCCCACCGACCCGAAGTTTCCGAACAGGAAACGCCCAAGTTGGTCAGCTTGCGCGTGGAGCGCGATGCGCTTGCCGCGCGAGTGGCGGAACTTGAGTCCGCTCCCGTACACGAGGTCGACGAAGATGCCGAGCGCGACATGTCGGACCTGCAACGACGATTCGAACTTGCGGTCGAAGATCTGAGGCATTTGAAGCAAGAGAATGCCCAACTTAAGGACAAGTTGGCGAGCGTCCCCCAGGCAACTTCTATCATCCCAAGCCTCAGCCATCCCGCGATGGATTGGCAATCGCAGAAGGCTCGGCTGCTGGCGCTCTTGGAGTCGGAAGAGGCCGCCGAACAAACCCCCGAGCGTCAGCAGGAACGGACGACCATTGAAGGAACGATTTCCATCACCGACCACGTCGTGGCGGAAAAGGATCGATTGATTGCCGAGTTGCAAGCACAATTGGCTGACGAGTCTATTGCGGTCTCCGGGAAAGAGAATGTCGAGGGCGAGATTCTTGACAAGGATGAGCTCATTCAAGCCGAACGATCGAAGCTCGATCTCCTCCAGAAGGAATGGCGAGAAAAACTCCGCACGGCCGAAATGGAGATGTCGCTGCAGCGGGCAACCTTGGCCCGTAAAGAATCCGAGCTTCAACAGAAACTGCAGGCGGTGGAACAAGCCCAAGCCGAGGCACCGGCGGGCCCCGATGGAAAACCACGGCGGAAGTGGCTGTCGGCGCTGGGTTTGCGCGACGACGACGAAAAATAGCCCGCTATTTCACCGAAGCCTGCTCGAGCATGTAAATCGCCCGCGTGGTACCGTCGAGATCGGTGAATTCGTCGAACTTAAAAATCCCTTCGACGGCGATCGGGCGAATCGAGTATTCGGCCGTCTTGTCGGGGTGCATCTCCACGCGAATACAGTCAAAGAGCGCCGCCCCGGGACCGAAGCAACATTCCTGGTTGTCGCGGACCAGAACAAAACCGGTTAACCCACGCCGTTTGAGGGTCGGATACATGTAACCACGGATGCGAATCCGCTCGCCAAACAAGTCTTCAATCTTCGGGGTGAGCAACGACCGCTTGAAGGGGTCGGTGAGTTCCATCTCGAATTTGATGTCGTCGAAGGTGGTTTCAAGGGTCTGATTCGCACTGACGGCTCGAACGGGGCGAGAGGCCGACGCGGTCGCCACGACGGGGGAAGAATCGCATCCCGCCAACGGCAATGGCAACAGAAGTGCTAGCACGATTGTGTTTCGTGTGAAGTTCATCGCACGTAGTCGGCTTCGATAAAGTACACGGGCATTTGAGAACCCGACGACAAGTGTTGCGGCTGCACATGGAGCGTACCCGCAATGCGAAACATGCCCGACTTGTAGTCGGTAGTGAGTTTATCGACAAAACTGACCAGCACCTGGTCGTAATATTTCACATTCGAGAGATCGCCGAAGCAGCATTGGTTGTTGTCACGCACCAGTAAAAAGCGGCGAACGTTGCGAGTGACCGGGCTGGAATCCTGGCGAAAATAGCCTTTGATAAACACGCGTTTTCCGTTAAGTGCTTGCACTTCCTTGGGGATGGGAATGCCAGCACGCTCGTCTTTTTCGTCGGGTCGAAATTCGTAAAACGACGTGCGGATCGCACCCTCTGGGACCTCGGTGGCATGCACAAAGCCGGCGAAGCTGAGCCCCCCCACGAGTCCCACGAGCGACAGCACGATGCCGGCGACGGCGAATTTTTTGCCGCTGATTTGGTCCGGCATCGCTCGGATCGCCGAGAGGGAGCGCATACCCAACACCAAACCGATGAGCGGGATTGGACAAAGCATCAGAACCGATTCCAAACTGTCGCGGCCCGCGATGATGGTAATCAAAGAGAGCGCACCAAAAATCGCCGAGGCGACCGCGCTGACGCTGAACGCGCGGTACTCGAACGGTTCACTCTCACCGGCAACGGCTGTGTAGTCGGAAAGTGTATTGGACATTGACATGGGCGTGCTGCTCGAAAATACAAATTCAGATTGTTGTCAGGTGGTGGGGGTACGTGGGGGACTGGTGTGTCCACCGCGGAGCATGACGCTGAACAATCCCATCAGCGCGATTCCCACCACCAAGGGAACGACGATGATCGTCGTCTTGCTCGGGGTTGCCAAAATCACGTTATCGGCTGCCAGCTTTCGTTTCGCCTTGACGGCAGCCGCGGCGGCGACTTCCGCCGGTTTTTCTCTTGTCGTGGCGGCGGTCTTCTCGGCGGGCTGAGCTTCCGCCTTCGTTCCTCCGCGAGCAAACAGCCCAAACGACAGATAACTACGGGCCCGTTTCACCCCTTCGGGATCGAGTTTTTCCAGTTCGGCCACGGCGGCATTGGCTTTTTCACCCACCTCGCCCGGCTGATCGGCGGCGGTCAGCAGGTACGAAACCACCGGCTGGCGTATCCAGCCATCTTTCTCAGAGGCTTTGAACATGCCGACGAGCCGATCCATCACGCCCCAATCTTCCC
The DNA here is from genome assembly GCA_041747595.1 of Bythopirellula sp. Classification (GTDB taxonomy): domain Bacteria; phylum Planctomycetota; class Planctomycetia; order Pirellulales; family Lacipirellulaceae; genus Bythopirellula. The sequence goes on along the minus strand of JBGTEU010000420.1, from coordinate 1,557 downwards.
ATCGCGTGAGATCGGGAATCACCTGATCGGCGATCTCGTCGTTATCCAACAGAAGACGCAATGAGTGAACGAGCCGCTCACGAGGAATCTCCGACGATTCCTCACCATGAAACCGCAGGGCCATGATCGTGGAATACTGCTGCGTGTACTCGGCGTCGGGATTCTTGAGGAATCGTTCTTCCACCAGTGGCAGGCCGTCGGGACCTTTGAGTTTCAAATAGGCCGCAATCAACGCGTCGAGACATTGCTGCTTGGCGCGCACGTCTGCGTGGACCAACTCGTCGACCAACGGGACGCCAAGCGTCGACCCGCCCAGGCCCATCACGCCGATCAACGCCGCCAAACCGGGCCGCAGCGATTCGTAATTGTACTTGAGCAATTCCTCGAGCATCGCCGCGTCTTCCGCGGTGCCGCACACGCCAAGCATCGTCAGATACAACCGCCGGTGCGTGGGACCGATCTGCGAATCGTTAATCCACTCCACGAGTTGTTGCCTGTCGAGCGAATCCTTCAGCGCGATCAGATCCTCGTAGGGAGCACGGGCGAATTCGTCGTAACCATCCTGAGCGAGCAGCGGATCGCTGTTCTCAAGGTAACCCATAAAAAAGTAGAGCCGGTCGCGGCCCGTTTTGGGCACCTTCGGCAGTTGCTTTACATAATCGATGGCCCGCTCGGATAAGGGGAGCGGTGTTCCCCAATCGAGTTGATCGCCCCTGATGCCTTTAATGAGAAACTGCTTGTCGGCGGCGTCCTCGCCAAAGTAAACCGCTTCGAGCTTGTCGCCCGGCTTCAAATCGTCGCCGCGAATCACCTCGACAATCCGGAACGTAGCGCCTTTGTAGGGGCCCGCTTCGTCTTCCTCAAAGGGATCGACTTCCCCGGACTTGCGGACGGGCGTTTCCAAGACCGCGATCACAGACGCATCAGCCGCGTCGAGTTCTTCGCTTAAAGTCTGCTGCGTCACATCGCAAAAGGGGCAGGCCCACGCTTGGAGCGGCGCACCTAGAAATAGCGTGAAAGCGAGCGAGAATATCGCCACCTTGCCGAACAACCGTGATTGGAAATTTCGCATGTTCATATCTTCACCACTTGAAATAGGCTTGAAATTCATTGTACCGGCTGGCGTGGACCGCGAACACCGACGCTCCCACCAGCAGGGCTCCCGCCTGCGGCTAGGACCAAACGCGACAGTCCTTGCAGTCGTTTCCCCGCCTCACCGCCCCCCACCCAGGATGCGGCCCACGTCGGTGCGATACGCCGTGAGAGCCGGTAAAAAGCCGACCAGCGATGCAAAAACGACCAGTCCGGGAATCAGCAAAATTTCCTGCCATTTGAAATCCCAAAACCGCAGGGTAATGCCCGTGTGGGATTCGACAATTGGGCCGGCGATGCCCAGAACCAAGTGTCCCAAAAACACTCCGGCAAGGCCTCCCAACAGCGACAGTAGAATCGACTCCACGAGAATAATGCCCATCACCGCCGAGCGGCTGGCGCCCAGGGCTCGCATGACGGCGATATCGTGCGAGCGTTCGCTCATGGAATTGTAGATGCTCACCA
>JBGTEU010000419.1:0-2764 GCA_041747595.1 Bythopirellula sp. | reverse complement strand
AGAATAGACTAGATTATCCTAGATTAGCCGAGAATTTAGCGTACTTTGTCGCGGACGTCGGCGGGGAATTCAGAGAGACGATATTGCTTTCCCCTACCTTTACCTATCGGCGCCGTTATTGTGCCGTTGCCAATCCGAGTATTGATGTAGTCGGTCGGATTGCGAGGCTCAACACCACCGTTGTGCCACTTAGCCGCTTCTGATCTGTTTAGTGACCGCGTCAGTTCACCATCGGCGCATGATGTCCGCTGATATTCCTTTTCCAGCAAAATAGTCACTTGATCGGGAACAATTTCCGGCAGTTCGACAATCTGCTGAACGATACGATTCAATAGCGTGGCAGGGCTGTGCAGGCAACCGCCAGTGCTGGGGTTGTAAGTAATTTCCTCGATAGCTGGCAGCGCCGCCCATGGTTCGCCGAGATTATCACCTTGCGTCGGATGGAGTCGGCTCAGGTAATCAAACTCTACGCCATGCCGACATGACATATTGACCAGCAGATATTGCCGCTCGGCTGCCAGATAGAGGGCTTCGATATAACTTCTGGCGACTTCACCAGCGAATTGCACGCCATCAGGATTCGCCTTGTCGAGTTGCTGACGAACGCCGGGAACCGCAAGGCACTCCGCTAGGTGAGCGATACCACCCCGGATTCGCTCCGCGTCGTCAAGAATCTTTGGCAGATTGTGGCTAGGGGAATGGGCCTGCCCGTTAAATCCCCGTGCACAACGGCAGGTACGATGTAGTGATTCACTGGCGTGGCTAACAACCCGCGCTGCCGAGAATGTTTGCTCCAGCGCCGTTGCATCCACGCCGTTTCTTTGGAGCTTGAAATTGTTGCCAGCGGCCACCCACTTCAAGTTAGAAAATAACATCGTGCAACCTTCCATAATAAGCCGGGCCAACCAGCCGACGCCGTGGGGAAGGTTGCATTCCACGACGCGCGGCCGGTTGTGTGAGGGTAATTAGTCCTCTACCCGACGATTGAAATTCATTCTAACCAATTTTCGCCGCGACTTGAATCGCCTTGCCGTGATCCTGCTCGGCATACACTTCGGTGATCCCGATGGATTGATGCCCTAGCAGTGTTTTCGCAGCGTCGATACCGAATTCGCGCCGCACTTTGGTTGCCAAGCTATGCCGCAATTGGTTCACCGCCCAACGGTGATTCGCGTTCCAATCTCGCAGCTCGGCACGTTGCTCGGCAGTCAGGTCCGCCGCCTTTATTTTCGAGAGCACTTCATGGGGGAACGCTAGACCGCAGCCCCTCGATACCGCCTTGCCGTAGCTTTGGGTGGTGTACTTGGCATCGGGAACGCGGGTCGGTTTCTTGCTCTTGTTCGTGCCGGGGCGATTGCCACAAGAGAGCGGAGTCTTTCGAGCGGCGTTGCGACGATCGCGCATCTCTTGCATGGCTTCCTCAGGCGAGAAGCAATAATCCTCAGAGCCACGGAGCAAAAACGGGGTGAGCACAACTTGAGCTTGGGGACCGATGTAAATGGTACGATCATGCCCGTGGTGAGCCGTTTTGTGTTCGGAGAGCCGGGCTTCCCAAACGTCGCCGCTACGATCAACGTCGCGGGGGCGTAGGTTACAGACTTCCCCAGGTCGACAACCGGTGAGCGCCTGAAAGCGGACCATTGCCGCCACGACGGTCGATAGGTGAGGCAGGGTTTCCTCGACAATGGCAAGGTCCACCGGCTTTATGGGGGCCGATTCGCGGACCGATGATCGTCCCTTCCGCAATCCCGGTATCACGGTGAGATTCTGGACCACGACGCCCGGAATCAGCCCCTCGCCTGCGCCCCAGCGGAATACCGCCACAATTTGGCGCATTTGCTCATTGATGTACTTCCGGCAGTGATCTTGCGCGATGAGGGTCTGCCGAATCGCCTTAAACTGCCGGACGCCAAACTCCGCCGCCACGGTCCGCCCATACAAGGCTTTGAGCGGTCGGACGCCCAAGAGCATATTTGCATAGGTGCCACGCTTGGGATTGCCACCATAGTACCCCTTGGCATGGGCAAGATAGTCGCGGATCAACTCCGTGACGGTCAACTCGACTTCGGGCTTGCCGTAGGACGGTGATCGTCCCGCCGACAACCACTCGGCTAGCAGCCGGTCATATTCCCGATGGCTGGCTTTGGTCCCGTGCGGACCAAGGTAATGTCGCTTGCCATTCAGTTCGATAATGGCTTGCCCGCTGGCACGGTGTTTTCGGTAACGTGGCGTCTGGTGCGTTATACGAGGCATAGTGAGGAAGTCTCCTAAATTGCCACAAGCGGGTATGTACCCGTTTGCGCTTTTGGAAAACGCCTCACTTACGAACGCCGCAAGGTTAGAAAACCACTTGTTTTCTAGGCTCAAATTACAGTGGGCGACACAAGACTCGAACTTGTGACCTCTACGGTGTGAACGTAGCGCTCTAACCAACTGAGCTAGCCGCCCGGGCGGAAATGGCCGGAAGTCACCATTCTACCGAGAGGTGAATCAGCCGACTAGGAGGGGTTTTGCGGTCACGGCTGAGGGTTCCGTGGTTGGAGTTTTTGTGCGACGAAAAAATGCCATACCAGGCCGACTCCGAGGTGGCACCGAACACGCCTAATTCGCGGTGAAGGGGATTTGAGTTCACGCACTCTCTCCAATGATTTGTCTTCTAGGCCACAACACCGCCGGCAAGTAGCATTGTGATTGTAGCAAGCCCTGCATGAAGGAGATATTTGGATGATTAATCGCATTCCACCTGCCGTGATACTAATCCGCT
>JBGTEU010000418.1:0-9065 GCA_041747595.1 Bythopirellula sp. | reverse complement strand
AGAGGCCGACGATTTCGCCGCGCTCGACGTCGAAATCCACGCCATCGACCACGCGACGGCGACCGTAGCTTTTCACCAATCCAGTGGCACGCAGTAGCGACACGTTTGTTCGTCCTCCATGACGGGGGGAGTGAGTAAGTGAGTAGGTGAGTAGGTGAGTAAGTGAGTAAGTGAGTAAGTGAGTAAGTGCCTTACCCACTCACTTACTCACCATATCACCTACTCACTCTTATCTGACAATCCTCATATCCCAAAAGTTGGGGAACCCCGGCAGCTTGTTGAGCCCAGGGATGCTGCCCCACGAATGGGGCCAAAATACGCAGACCGCCTCACCAGTCATCAACCGTGCATCGAGATAAGCCCCGCCGGGAATGCTGCTCGGCTGTGTGCCGCGCTTCCACAATCGGCAATCGAGACTCTCCGGGCTGTTATCGCCCATCACAAAATACTGTTCTTCCTCGATGGGAAACTCCCGCTTATGGCGGGTTAAAAACCGTGGCCAAGCACTGGGGTCGCGGAAAAGCTGCCGCTCGGAATTCAAAGATTCCAACTGGGTGCCGTCGGGCAACGTGGCGGGAAAATCAGGCCGTACATAATCGGTATGATAACCGGGGCCATACCACCGGGGTGCCACGGCGGGATCGTCGGCGCGAGCCGAAATGTAATAAATGTCGCGGAACACCTGGAGCCGCGTGATCGTGAGCGATGCCCCGCGCGCTCCAACCCCCACGGGAGCAAGGTCGCCGGGGTCTTCGTCGGACGTTTGCGGGATCGCATTCTCTCGCCCGCCGAATACGGCGTCGGCGTCGTACGGTGCTGCGCCGGTGTCATCATTGAAGCGAATCAAATCACCGTCGACCCACAGCATGAGTTGGTCGTCGACGTTTGCAAACTGCAGGCGATATTCCCTCGCACGAGTGAGGGGCGTGTCCGCCGTGGCGGAGAAATCTGCTTGCCCCGTGATTTCCAAAGTCGCTTTGCCGGTCGTCAAATCAATGCGGCAAGTAAAATGCTTGCCGGCTTCCACGATATCGAGGAGCAATTCGCCGCGCGCTTCGTGGACTTCCACTTCACAGGCCAGCGACAAATCGGTGACCCATTGCATCCCCAACAAATAGGGTTCTACCTGCAAGGGTGCGCGGAACAACTGCGCCCGCTGAACGCGGGCGTTGTAAGGATTGAAGTCGGTTATCAATTGCGGCACGATGCTGCCGACCCAATCGGCTTGGGGTACCAGATGCTTGCCGGTCGATGCAAAGTGCCGAGCAATCGCCCAATCGTCGTCGCTGGGCAGCAAATGCTGGTAGCGGAGCCAAGCCACCGGGGCGTCGGCATTAGACCCTTCCGCAGCCGTGAACTTGTATTGCTGGGCGACCGTTTGCTCCCCCGGTTCAGTGATCGTTTCCCAGCCCGCCGTCGTGCCATCGCTCCACCGCAGTGGCCACCCCGCGTTATGCAAAATCGTGGGGTCGTAGTTGGTATCATGTACCGGCTGCAACATGGCGTGCACTTTATCAGGAGGCTTGCGCTCGATCTGAAAATCGGTACTGCGATCCAAAGGCCGCACAAAGATATCCCCCTGGTAAACTTGCAGTACCTCGCCCGGCAGGCCGACAAGCCGCTTGATGTAATTCATCTCGCCATCGCCGGGAAACTTGAACACGACGACGTCCCAACGGTCAGGATCCGTCCCGCCATAGCCGTACTTGTTTACAAGGATGCGATCGCCGGGGTAGCTCGGTTCGAACTCCACATTTTCTGTAGAAATCGAGGGGGGCAAATTGTCGGGAAGATTGTCGGTGCGGAACAACATCGTTTGCCGACACATGGGACACATCCCCGCGACCACTTCAAGCCCGGCAATTTCGCGCTGCAACCGCTCGCGTTCGAGCGGGGCGAGATTGCTGGAGCGGAGCCGCGCGACCTTGGCATCGCGGTCTTCACCCTCGGTGCTGGCCGTCGTGCGAAAACGGTAGTCGCATTCGCTGCAATGGACGTCTTTGTGCTGACCCTGCAGTGACGGCGACATCGAGCCGGTGGGAATCACAAACGCCTCGGCCTCGAAGGTGCGAAACAAAAACGCGAGCACGAAGGCGATCACGATCGATTCGATCGTTTCGCGAAATGCCACCGAGCCCCCGCTCGCCGCTTGGGGCTCGACGCTCGTCGACTGAGCAGGTTCGTTTCGGCGATATTGGGGCGTCTTTTTCTTAGCCATAATTCAAAGCCGCTTGCGGCTTAGCACTGTTAAATTGACACGACTCCTACTAGCATTTCGCTAGCGAAGCGGCAATATAGTCAATATTCCGTTCCGGGGGAAACTTGAAACTCCGCCACCCGGGCCATGCTAGCGGCCCCGTCCGATCAAGGTTGGTACATTCTTAGCTCGATAAGTTCGCGTCGCAGCTCCAATTGGGGACTGCCATTCATATCCAGCAGGCGAACCGTGGCTCGACCCGAGGGGGTAATACCGACAATTCGTCCATCATTATCAACGTGAAAATGCTCGTGCCATGGTTGTTGGCGAGGATCGAAGAGATCGACTCGTGCCGATGTTTCAGGATCGATGCTGGCGAAGTTTGTCCCCTTATGAAGATTGCATTGTGTGCAGGCCAACGCCAAATTGCTTGGATCATCATTTTGTTGGTGGACTGTCGCAATAATGTGATCGATATGAAAAGGCCACTCATCGGCCGCTTCTGGCAATCGACAGTATTCACAGCGACCAGCCGCGCGAAGCCGTACCAGAATTCGCGATTCAGCATCCATGTGTTAGGTGGCGTGCTGAGTAAGAAAGCGGCGTGCCTTGGCTTTTAACAGGGCGATCACAGTGCCAGCGTCAGCCAGTGACCGATATTCGTCCCGTTCCTCTTCGGTGAGAGTGCCCGCATCGGACTTCGTGCCGAGTTCTTCCACTCGAGCAACAACTTCAGCATCGGGCCGGAGATCAACAATTTTCATTGCCAATTGCGGCGTGAAAACTGTTGTCATTGGTTCCAAATAGCGGTCAAGAAAATCTGCTGTAGCCATACCGAAATTTTAACATACATCACGGCGAAATGTCGATCCTAGCGGACCGCAAGCGGCCTTCCCACGAGCAATCTTAGCGGCACGGGCCCCCAGCGGCGACTGTCGAGCGACACCGGGACATTATCCCCCAGCACGAAAACCTCACCCTTGCCGAGAAGAACCGGCGACATCGGTTCCGCGATGCCGAATTCTTGATTTTGCGAAGCATGATAAATGTCGTGGTAAATTTTTAATTCGTCGAGAGTCACTTCGAGGTCGCGGGCCGCAATCGCAAAAGGCGAGGCCGTGCCCACAAGCGGTGAGTCAGGAGCCAAAGTTTTTGAGGCCACTAACTTGTTGTCGACGAAGACTTTTACTCGCCGATCGAAGGCGAAAACTTCAAGATGCACCTCGCCCCGCAAATTCTCCTCCCATTGAAATTGCTCACTCCCGTCGTCGAAGCGAATTGCGATTTTGCCGGTACCGGTAGCCTGCACTTTGGTTGATAGAGCAAAATCGCGCACGGCAAACAGTCGCTGCGAGAATCCAGCGTTGTAAGCCGAATCGGCGGTAATCGGTTTACCTTCCGGGTGCTGGTAGCGGAGCCAATGCCACTCGCCGTCACGCCGCGCGATGCGCCACGCTTCGTCTCGCCAATGCCAATCGCTTGCGGCATCGCTTTGCCAACGCCGCATCCGACCGGTCTCTTCGTGAATCAATTGACGAAACGCACGTGCTACAGTCAAAGTTTTTGTGGCAATCTTGCCGTTGATCCATACGTCGCCCCCTTGGAGTTGGACTGTTTCGCCAGGCAGGCCGACCGCGCGTTTCACCGTGATCTGCCCGTCATCGGGCGAAAGAAATACCACCGGCTCCCAGCGCTCGGGGTCGCGAAACTGAAAAGCCAAGCGGTCGACGAGCAGGCGGTTCCCTCGTGAGATCGGCAATCCTTCAAGCGTATTCTCTGCGTACCCGCAGCGCATGCACTCCGCGTTCGCGGCGTCAAACTCGACGCCAACCGCGAACCCGTTCCCACATTTTTCACAAGTGACCGTAATGGATGGCCCGCAGAGAGTTGGCACCATCGAACTCCCCGCGACGGTCACCGGTTCGATCAGCCCCATCACCAACCAGGTCCGCAGCACGAGCGCCAGCACGAGCGTGCCTATAGCGAATTGCAGCATGTTCGAGCGATTATTGATCAAGGACAGCAGTCTGGCTTGAACCTAGAAAAAGCGGGGAATCTATCAATCCCCAAGAATGTCTGTTACATTATGCCGTAGATTCGGCCTCACAACTCGTAGGGAAATTCCGCTATTTTCAACTCTTTCCTGGGCGAGACTCTCATCATGAACGCCGGTTGCTCGATGAAGACTTTTTTTGTTTTGTTTATTTCCTGTCTGGCTTATTTTTCAGCTTCTGCCCGGGCAGGAATCTTCTCGCTGGAAATCGTTGAACCGGCCCTCCAGCTTGGCGATCAGGGGATATTGCGAGTCCTGTACGATGGCGGCTTGAAGAACTACTCCTTTGAACAGGGTGGTTTGGACCTTCGGCTAAATAGCACCAATCCCGGTATAATTAAGTTTTTAGATGCTGAGATTCTCAACGAAGGGCGCTGGGAAGTCACAGTTGCCAACCAAATTGGTGACGATACCGTGGGAAGATTGTTTGCTGCTTCATTATTTACTCCTGGCCTTGCAGGGGCAGGTCCACGGACATTCGCCGAGATCAGGTATAGCTTGGTGGGCACAGGCCACACCGAACTTTTGCTGGAGGCAGGAGGCGAAGATCCCGCTGTCCATGGGCCCCTGGGTGATATTTCACACAACGTCTTAACTCGCGGAGTATGTATTGGCGGATGTCTCCCGGGCACTCAACCGGCAGATATCAACCTCGGCGAAAGCTGGGCGAGACTCAGAGAACAACTGTATGGACCTCCTGTTAAGCAGCCGCAGCCAACCCAACCTGTATGGAATGAACCCATTGAACTTTTTCCCCACGAACCAGTCACAAATAGTCCGAACCCAGTGGAAGCTCCCCCGATTCAAACTCAACCATCCGTTCCTACCGCCACGCGACCGGGAGTATTCTCCTTAGAGGTGGTCGAGCCCGCACTTCAATACGGAGATAAAGGCAGACTTCGTGTGATGTACGATGGTGGTTCTGAAGACTACTCGTTCGCCAATGGAGGAATTTGGCTTAAGCTAACGAGTAGCAATCCAGGCGTTATAAGTTTTTCGGATGCGCAAGTTTTCAATGACGATGAACGCTGGGCATTTGCCACCGCGCGCGGTTTAACCGCTGACTCCATCGACGAGCTGTTAGCTTTCTCTGTGCTGACACCTGGAATGACAGGAATAGGTCCCCAGGTTTTTGCGGAAATCGAATATAGCCGGCTCGGATCGGGATTTACGGATTTGGTGTTAGACGTTCAAGGGGACGACCCCTTGGTTGACGGCGCCTTCGGCGACGTCTCCGGTAATTTATTATCGCGAGGTGCTTGTCTTGGTGAATGCCTTCCGGGACACCAGCCTGTGGAAATCAATCTTGGCGAGAGCTGGGCTCACCTTAGGGAGCAAATGTATCCTACGGTCCCCTATCAACCACCTGTCGTTCCCGTGCCAAACGATCCCGTGCCAAACGATCCTGTGCCAAACGATCCTGTGACAGAGAATCCCCTTCCCACGGATCCACTTGGTGAGGAACCCGCTCCCAACGAACCGGTGCCTAGTGATCCCGTCGAGATCGAAATACAAAATCCGATCGTGTATTTTCCAGAGATCGATTATACAGCGATTAAAATGGATTGGCTGACTTTCCCCGTTTGGTCAGTGATCGACATTCAAGAATGGAAGAATTCAGAGTTCTTAATTGTTGAAAACACCGAACTATTTTCCAGGAATGGCTCTTTGCGGCATTTGATAGACGAAATCTCTCTGGCCTACACATTTGGCAATGGCACAGTCGCCCTCGGTTACGATGGAAATGGCACTATTGCGTACAATGCCTTGTCTATGATGGCTGCTGCTGCCGCGTCGATGAACTCCTCGCCGAATCTCACAGTTCCTGAGCCCACTTCCTTAGTCCTGTCTACTTGCTCCCTTATTTGCTTGATGCTGCGTCGCCGTTCCTGCGCGCGGTAATTTCATTCTTCTCGCTGCTACCGCACTTCGCAGTCTGCGCGGAACAATCGTTTCGCGTGAATCATTCCGAATGCGCTTGAGCCACACCTCCGGCACGATCCCTACGCCGTGACCCTCGCGCGGGGAAAATGATGCAAAAAAGCAGCGCGGCGTTTGCCAAACGCCACATCACCGGCAATGGTTGTGTGGAGAAATCTTAGGCGTGCCGACCGTGGTTTAGGCTTTCACGGTGGGCCAGCAATTGCCATTGGCAAACCACGTGAACGGAGCGTCCCCCCACGGGGGACAATGCAGGAGATGAAAAAAACCTTGTTGTTTGTTGCGGCGACTGTCTTGATCCTTAACGCCACGGGCTGCGGCGCCTGTCGTAACCGCTTGCTCGGCAACCGCACGATGGCCGCTCCGATGATGGGCACCATGCAACAATGCGCCCCCGTCTGCCAACCTGTTTGTTGCCAGCCGGTGTGTGACCCTTGTTGCTCGGGTGGCCAACAAATGTCGGTTGGCTACGACGGCGGTGCGATGATGATGATGCCCGGAATGGACAGCGGCGCGTGCTGCGGCCAATGAGCGAATTGGTCATTGCGATTCCTAGGAAGCAATCCGCACTCAGCGGCTCGACTAGCCCGCTATCGTGATGTTGGCCATCAAGAGCAGTCGCAGCCGCATGCAGATTTCTTCGTGCAAGTCGTCGACGCTCGCCGAGCCATCGACTTCCACCACCAATTCCTTGGAGCGAAACAGTTCGACAACGGGACGTGTCTGCGCGTGGTACTCCGTCAATCGCGCGCGGATTGCTTCCTGTCGGTCGTCGCTGCGAATTTGCAGAGGACTGCCGCAAACATCGCAGCAGTTTTCCACCGCAGGACGATGGTGCATCAGGTTGTAATCCAAGCCGCACTGGGAACAAAGCCGGCGGGCTTGAATCCGCTCGAAAACCACTTCGTCGGGAACGTCGATTAAGATCACCGCGTCGATGTCGTAACTTTCAAGAAAGAACTCGGCCTGAGCTCGATTGCGAGGAAAGCCGTCGAGCACGAAGCCGTAATTCCAATCGTGCTCGTCGAGCCGCCGACGCACCACCTCTTCCACGATCTCATCGGAGACGAGTTTGCCCGAATCCATGATCCGCTTGATGCGCGCCGCCAATTTGGTGTGCGTTTGAATATTCCAGCGAAAGATGTCACCGACGCAAATATGCGTGAGATCGAAGCGGTTGGCGAGCAACTTGGCCTGCGTCCCTTTGCCGCAGCCTTGCACGCCCATGATGGCGTATTTGTGCATCGCGTCCTCGATTCCTAGGGAATCCCCATAAGCCGTTACACGCTTCATTCTCAGGTACTTGCCTGTGAACTTCAATAACTTTCAGCAAAGATCGTGGAATTCATCGACATTCTGAATTCGCCAACGAGAAAACTAAGTGTTCCAAATCTCTCCACACGATGAGCCTTTCAGGTTTCGCACCGTATGCCAATGCTACGCGCTGCGACGGAATATTCGTCGGTCGGATGAGCGAAATCGCACGCCGTATGCCAAGCGTGTGAAATGCATAATCACGAACGGCCGCCGTGGCTTCGCGCGCGTATCCTTGTTGCCAGTGGCGGCGGGCGAGCATGTAGCCGATCTCGGTCTCGGTTGTGCCGTCTACTTCTTGCTTCAAAAGTCCCACTTGCCCCATCGGTTCGCCGGTGGCTTTATTCGTGACGATCCACAAGGAATGGCCATCGCGTGCTTGTCGCTCGAGCATCCGGTTGAGCCAATCTTGCGCACCGGAGCGGTCGAGAACCTTTGGATAAAACTGCATCACGACAGGATCACAAACCATCTCGGCAATGAAATCGAGATCGCTAAGCGCCATCTCGCGAAAGATAAGTCGCGTGGTGGTGAGGAAGTGGCACATTTTAGAGTTGTCTCAGCAAAACTCTAGGTCAGCGTTAACTCTATTTCTTCTTCCCCTCTTCTTCACCCGTTTCCAACACGGCGAGGAATGCCTTCTGGGGGATGTCGACCGAGCCGATCGACTTCATCCGTTTCTTGCCCTCTTTTTGCTTTTCCCAAAGTTTGCGCTTGCGGGTGATGTCGCCGCCGTAGCATTTGGCGGTCACGTTCTTTTTCATCGCGGAGATCGTTTCCCGCGCGATGATTCGCGTGCCGATGGCCGCTTGCAAGGCAACTTCGAACATGTGCCGCGGGATTTCTTGCTTGAGCTTTTTGATAACCGCTCGGCCGCGCACGTCGGCATCGCGGCGATCGCACACAATCGAAAGCGCGTCGATCCGCTCGTTCTTCACCAGGATATCCATTCGCACAAGCTCGCCCGGCTCGTAGCCCAACAGCTCGTAATCCATCGTGCCGTAGCCGCGGGTCGTGCTCTTGAGCTTGTCGTGCAAGTCGTAAATCACGTCGGCAAGCGCGACGTCGTAAACCAGCATCGCACGAGTCGGCGAGAGATACTCGGTTCGCACGAACGTGCCGCGACGGTCGGTGCAAAGTTTCATGATCCCGCCGATGTATTCGGTCGGCAGCACGAAGCTTACGCGGACAATCGGTTGGCGAAATTCTTCAATATCCCCTTGATCGGGTACATCCTTCGGCGTATGGACTTCGATTACCTCGCCGTTTTTCTTGACAATTTCATAAGTGACGTTGGGTGCCGTCTGCACGAGATCAATGTCGGCCTCTTGCTCAAGCCGTTGTTGGATAATCTCCATGTGCAAGAGCCCCAGAAATCCGCACCGGAAACCAAAGCCCAACGCATCGCTCGTTTCGGGTGCGAACTCGAAACTCGGATCGTTGATCAACAGCTTGTCGAGCGCTTCGCGGAGTTGTTTGAAATCCTGCCCATCCGATGGATACAGCCCGCAAAACACCATCCGCTTCGGTTCTTGATAACCGGGAAGTTTGAGTTCAGGC
>JBGTEU010000417.1:0-6393 GCA_041747595.1 Bythopirellula sp. | reverse complement strand
ATTGTCTCGACTTGGTGACTGGAAAAGTCTTGTGGAAGCGCGAACGGGGCGATGGCCTCTTTGTCGCGGGTGTTGAGGGCGATCAGGTTTTGGTCGTGGGTCTCAGTGGCCTCACCGCGTTGCACCTCGGCACTGGCGAACCCTTTTGGGCTCAGAAAACCGCATCGCTACCCAACAGCGCGATGCCGAGCGGACGTGGTTTTTACAGCGAGAAGAAGTATTTCTTGCCGCTCACCAATGCGGAGGTCATCGGCGTCGACTTGGCCAACGGCGAGATCGTCGAGCGCACGCGTTCGCGATCCGGTACGGTGTTGGGAAATCTTATTTCGCATCAAGGAGTGATTCTTTCGCAGAACGGCAAATTCCTTGATTGTTTCGATCAGATCGACGTGCTCCGTGAGCACACGGAATCGCAGTTGGCGAAAAATCCCGACGACTCGGAAGCTTTGCGCACGATGGGTGAGCTTGTTTACAACGATGGCCAGCTAGCGCAAGCGATTGAGTTGCTCGAGCGGGCTTATGCATTGTCGCCGAAGGATACCCGTACGCGGGAAGTCCTGGGGGAAAGTTTACTGGAAGCCATTGAGCAAGATTTCGCCTCTTACCACGATCGCTTGCCCCAGTTGCGCGAGATTCTTGAGGATTCTTCACAGGGAACGTTGTCTCTGTTACGGATCGAAGCCCAGGGGCTTTTGGAAATGGACAAGCCGTGGGAGTCTTTCGAGACTTGCTTGCAAGTCTATGAACAAATTGACGACAAGGAAGAGCTCCATGAGATCGAAGTCAACCGACAGGCAAGTGTCGTCAGTTGGTTACGCGCTCAAATAGCAGCAATCTGGCAGCAAGCCAACACGGATGATCGAGCCAAGATTGGTGTCCGACTCACTGCCATCAAGGCAAAACTGCCGAGCGACGGCGATCCGTTCAGGGCGTTCCTCGAAAGCTTTGGTGGAATCGAAGAACTTGCCGATGCCGACGAGCTGCAACACGCCGAAAAACTGATTGGCGAGAACCGCTTGCTTGCGGCTCAACAAATGTATCTCGATCACCTCGATGCGGATGATCCGCTGCGCGGCGAGGCCGTGGCGAATTGCTCGCGTATGTTGCACGATCGGGGACTCGCACGACTGGCCGAACCCTTTGATAGTTTGCTCGCCGGACCCCTTGCCGACGTCACTTGCCTTCGCGGGATGACAGGCGCGGAATGCTTGGAACAATGGAGGAACGTGCCGCCGACGAAAACGCTCGATTGGCCTTACGGCAAGGTCATCATCGACCAACCGCCGCAAAACAACGCCGCGGTCAATCGCCGCGTGCAAGTTCCGCTCACCGAAGTACGGCTCGAACAGAGCGACGGCGTCCTGCGTGGGTGCAATTTGTTCTTCTCGACTCGAATAGGCGAATTGTTGATTCGCGATAGTTACGGCCAAGAGGTATTTCGTCAGGCTCTCGGTCCTGAGGAAAGGCAAATTCCCGATGCGCGTGGTGTTTACGCCTCCGCGCGGGGCAATTTGTTGATCGTTTCCCTAGGCCAACAAATTACCGCTATCGACACGTTAGCCGCCCCTGCCGAAGCGGGAAGCGTGATGTGGCGCAAGAGCACCGGCCGCAACACCGTGGATCGCTTCCGCATACAAAGCCCCAACATCCGCAGTGGCTTTGAGCGTCCAGGATCGCATCGAACTCCGCGGTCGCAAGTGGGCGGCAGGTGGGTGGGAGTCCTCGGCCCCATCACGCGGGACAGCGTCGTTTACCAAGATCAACGGGGACTCTGCTGCGTTGATTCGCTCA
This sequence comes from Bythopirellula sp., assembly GCA_041747595.1. Lineage (GTDB taxonomy): Bacteria > Planctomycetota > Planctomycetia > Pirellulales > Lacipirellulaceae > Bythopirellula. The sequence goes on along the minus strand of JBGTEU010000417.1, from coordinate 4,602 downwards.
CGGGCAATACACGTTGGTTGCGGACGAATACCCCCAATGCCTGCCAATTGTTCGGTGACGATCAAGTCGTGATCGCGGTCGAAGAAGGCAACACCAAGGCTCAAGCTTTCAGCACACTCGATGGGCGTAGTTTGGGCGAAGTGGAAATTCCGCATTGGCAAGAACAACTCGCCACCCGTGGCTTGGAAATGATCGCTTGGGAACGAAGGATCAACGGCGAGAACAGGCTCTCCTGTCGCAATGTGATGTCGGGCACGATGTCGTGGCATAAGGAATTCTCTCGAGGTTCGCTCGTTGACGTGGCTCTGAATCGATATGTTTCGGTTGTTGAACCGACCGGGCGCTATTTGATCGTTGACGCGGCCGATGGAAGCACGCTCGTGGATTACAAAGTGGATGCCATTCCCCTGTTGCGGAGGGTTCACTTGTTTGCCGGTAGCGATCAATTTGTGGTCGCGGCGGAGGTTGCTCCCCAAGGTCAGCCCAACCGCTTACAATCCCAGTTCAATGCGTTTGACTTTGTGATGTTCGACGGGCAGTTGATGGCTTTTCACGCGAAGACGGGTGAACCGTTATGGTCGCGTCCTGCCGAGGTTCGACAGGAGTCGCTCATGCTGTCTCAGCCGGTGGATGCGCCGATTATCACTTTCGTGGGCAACAATCGCCGGCAGGACGCCAATGGTACTCAGCAGTTGGTGAACATGATGCTATTGGAAAAATCGACGGGGAGAATCTTGTTTGCCGACGACAGTTTGCCCCCCTCGCCGAACCATTGCGTGGTGACTGCCGATGGTGAGTCACACGAGGTGTTGGTGGAGATGGTCCATCGGCTGGTACGCCTCAAATTTACCGACGCTCCACGCCCCCCCGAGCCCCCCGCGACGTATGAGGCAATTCCCGCCAATCGAGAAGGCCCCAAAGGGTTGTATCGCATCCTGCAAAAGTTCGGCGAAGGGGTTAAGTAGAATTATTGGCGCATAATGCCAGTGTAGTTTTCTTCCGCACCCCGGCAGGATATAAATTTATAGTCCCCATCGCTCGGTAAATATATCTCTTCAGTGAGTCAGCACATCTTTATGTCGTTTTATGTTTCATCACGAAGTTGGTCGCTGCATCACGCGAGTTTGTGCCTTTGGTTCGTCTTGTCCATGGTTGTTGCCGGGCCCGTGCACGCCGCCGCTGATCCGAAAGTCGAAGAACTTGTTGAACAGGGTTTGGATTGGCTTGCCTATCAGCAAGAAAAGTTGGGGCATTGGACGGCTCAAGGTCGGTATCCCACGGCGATGACCTCGCTAGCCGGGCTGGCGTTTTTGTGCGAAGGTTCCACCACGACTCAGGGAAAGTATTCCGAGAACCTGCGGCGAGCAGTCGATTTTCTCATCCGCCGCAGCCGGCCCAACGGCTTGATCGGCGATCACGATGACGACCGCTACACCTACGGTCACGGCTTCGCGATGCTTTTTCTTTCGCAAATTTTAGGCGAGGAAGAAGATTTGGAGCGCCGCGAGGATCTCATTCGCGTACTGACCAAGGCCGTGATCTTCACCGGCCAAGCGCAAACGGCCGCGGGGGGTTGGGGATATGTGAGTGCCAAAGATGGCAGCGGCTTCGACGAAGGCTCGACCACGATCACTCAGGTGCAGGGTCTGCGCGGCTGCCGGAACGCGGGGATTTCCGTGCCAAAGGAAATCATCGATAAAGCGATCAATTACATCCACCAATGCACGACCAGCGAGGGGGGCGTTCAATACAGTTCCAAGGGAGGCGGCAGTCGGCCCGCGATCACGGCGGCAGCGATCGCTTGCCTCTACAACGCCGGGCAGTACGACGATGATTACGTGCCCCGCATGTTGGTTTACTGCGAGAAGAATTTAAATCCCACGGAACACGATAGCTTCGGACATTGGCATTACGCCCATTTTTATTACTCGCAGGTCACCTATCGACAAGGGGGCGACAAGTGGGATGATTATCGCCATGTCATTTCACAGCGTTTGCTCAAGGAAGTCGAACTCATTAAGGTCGGAGGCGAAACGGTCGCCGTCTGGAAGCAAGGGATGGTGGGGCCTGTTTACACGACGGCCCTCAATTTGATCATTTTGCAACTCGACAAGGCTAGTTTGCCCATTTATCAGCGATAAATAGCATCAGCAACAATTCGCACCAGTGCACTTTAAACAGCAGCAGAGGCATATACGGAATGAGCTCCCCCGAGTCGACCAATAATAACGGCCAAGTGATCGAACGCCTGGGAAGCGCGATCGACGGCATTCGCAATCAGTTGAGCCAGGTGATCGTCGGCCAGGACGAAGTGGTCGAGCAACTGTTGATCAGTTTGTTCAGCCGCGGGCACTGCATGCTGGAAGGCGTGCCGGGACTTGCCAAGACGCTGCTGATCAGCACCCTGTCCCGCAGTTTAAATCTCTCGTTTAGCCGGATCCAATTCACGCCGGACCTGATGCCCGCGGACATCACGGGAACCGACATTATCGAAGAGAACCGTTCCACGGGACAGCGTGAGTTGCGATTTCTCGAGGGCCCGCTGTTTTCCAATATTATTCTGGCCGACGAAATCAATCGCACGCCGCCGAAAACCCAGGCCGCCCTGCTCGAAGCGATGCAAGAACGTCAGGTCACCGTGGGCCGCGTGCGGCATCAGCTTTCTGATCCCTTCTTCGTGTTAGCGACGCAGAATCCCATCGAACAAGAAGGGACCTACCCCCTGCCCGAAGCGCAGCAAGATCGGTTCATGTTCAAGGTGTTGGTGACCTATCCCTCGTTTGACGAAGAATTCGAGGTCGCGCGGCGAACGACGACGTCGATGACCGACGCCATCATGCCCGTAGTGGCTCCGGAAGAAATCATTGCGCTGCAGAAATTGGTGCGAGAAGTGCCCGTCTCGGACCATGTGATTCGCTACACGTTGTCGCTCGTGCGGCAAACTCGGGTACGCGAAAAGGGCGTCCCCGAATATATCAGCGAACAATTGGCTTGGGGGGCGGGCCCGCGAGCGGTGCAATTCTTGATTATTGGAGCCAAGGCCCGCGCGTTGATGAATCGCCGTTCGCACGTAACCGTCGCCGACATTCAAGCGCTCGCCAAGCCGGTGCTTCGCCACCGGATCGTCGTCAACTTTGCCGCCGAAAGCGACGGTATCAACTCCGACACCGTGATTGACCAACTGCTCACCACAACGCCGACACAGGAGGATGAGTTGGCAAATGACGCACGATTCCAAGCGATTTTTGCATCCTGAAGCCATACGGCGAATCGGTCGCCTCGAACTCCGCGCTCGGCATATTGTCGAAGGGTTGTTGAGCGGTATGCACCGCAGTCCCTATTTCGGCCAATCGGTCGTGTTTCTCCAGCACCGGCAATACACACCTGGCGACGATCTGCGGCACGTCGATTGGAAGGCCTGGGCCAAGCAAGATCGGCTGTACGTCAAGCAATTCGAAGAAGAAACTAACATGCGGTGTACCCTGCTGGTCGACGTGTCGGCGAGCATGCAATATGGCCCGGGGCCGCTCAACAAATACGAATACGCCGCTACGGTGGCCACCAGCCTGGCTTATCTGTTGCTCAAGCAACACGACGCCGTCGGTTGTATTGCGTTTGACAACACGATTCGCGCCCGTTCGCCGCTCAACAGCACTCGGAAACATTTGCACTCGATTGTCAGAACGTTGGATGCCAACAAGCCGGAGAACAAAACCGACGCCGGTGCGATCTTGCGGGAAATTGCCGAGACCGGCCCGCGTCGCGGCATGATGCTCGTGATTTCCGATTTGTTGGGCGACGTGGAATCAACCCTCCGCGGCCTGCGGCTCCTGCGGCAACGGGGACACGACGTGTTGGTGATCCATGTGATGGACGACGACGAGCTCGATTTTCCGTTCGAGGGGCCAACGCGTTTTGAAGGTTTGGAGTTGCCCGACCATTTGAATTGCAATCCCCGGGCACTTCGCGAGGGTTACCTTGCCGCGGTGGAGCGTTTTCTCACGTCCCTGCGGCGGGGCTGTGCCCGCAACGAAGTCGATTACGCGTTGGTCCGCACGAGTGCTCCCCTGGATGCCGCGCTCACCGCGTTTTTGAGTCACCGCCTGGCCGCCGAGCGGGCTCACTAAGGAATTTGTGAAGGAACCGGTTTATTGACCTTTCTGTTCCAATCGTTGCTCTGGATCGGGTTGCCCCTGGTCGCATTGCCGCTGTTAATCCATCTGATTAACTTGCGTCGACACCAGCGCGTCGAATGGGCGGCGATGGATTTCTTGTTGGAAAGCCAAAAGCGCAACAAGAAATGGATCATGTTGCGTCAGCTTTTGCTGCTACTTTTGCGGACCTCGGCGATCACTCTGGCGGTGTTGATGCTGGCCGGGCCCGTGTTGATGTCGCAATGGGGCAGCCTCTTGGGAAGCGGGCTGACCCATCACATGATTCTCTTGGACGACACGTACTCGATGGGGGATCGGTGGCAGGAAACGTCCGCGTGGGACGAAGCCAAACGGGCCGTGGGGGAAATACTCGAGCAAGCCACCGCCAATCCGGGGAATCAAAAAATAACGCTTCTCCGGTTTTCGCAGGCCACCGACTCGAGCGCGG
>JBGTEU010000416.1:0-1891 GCA_041747595.1 Bythopirellula sp. | reverse complement strand
GTGTTCGTCACACCGTGCGGCCCGTCGCCAAGAGACCTGGCGAAATCTCGGCCGGCAGCGCAGCTGGCTCAACCAAGATTAGTTGTTTCACTTACCGACCCTTTTTTTTAACATCTTTCCCACTTACTCAAGGATTTGTCTCATGAATGCATACTTTATCAATAATCGATTGAATCGTTGGCAACGCTTTTCAGTCTTATTGGCAGCGGCAACTTTGTGCCTGGCACTTGTCACCTCGCTTGCCTCGGCGGTACCCATTGCAAATTTGCATAACACGGGTCTCGACAGCGCCTCCAATTACCTGCCGACGGGAGGTTCCGACGCCCATTACTCGGTCATCTCCTCGCCATTCGGTCCATTTACCCCTATCGCTGTTGACGATACGACTTTTCCGCTTCCTCCATGGGTCGCGAACAACCCTACGGCATCGCGTTGGATAGGCACAAGCTTTCAATCCAGTAATGGTCCCGCGGGAACTTATGTTTACCGGACTTCGTTTAATTTACCGGCCAATGCCGATCTTAGTAGCGTCTTAATTACCGCCTTGTGGGCCAGCGACGATCCTGCCTCCGTCAACGTCAATACGATCCCTAGCGGTCAATTTTCGGCCGGTCACACCGTCCTCGTGCCGCTTTCGCTGACGAACAATTTCCAAGTCGGAAATAACGATATCGACTTCGTCGTGATTAACGCCGGCGGACCCACGGGACTCCGCGTCGACGGCATTGCCGGTTCTTACAACCTGATCCCCGAGCCCGCTTCTTGCATGCTCGCGTTCATCGGCTTGGGCGGCCTCTTTATGCGTCGAAGCGTCTGAAGACACTTAGCTAAGAATCCACCACATACAAAACCTTTTTTGGAGAAGATCTCATGAAAACAAACCTCAAACGATATCTGGCAGTTCACCTGCTCTGTTCACTCGCACTTTTCACCGTATCGCAAGCCAACGCCGACCCGCTGCCGGGCCGTGATGTACTCAAATTCTCGCAGCAGCCGATGATCAGCACCGCCATTCCAACTCCGAACGGCCCGATTTACCACGGTCACGACGAACTGAGCACCCTTTACAACAGTGCGCCCGTGGGCACGCCCATTTTTGACTATTCTGGGATCGCCATGGCCGACGACTTTGCTGACGCCTTCAGTTCGCCGGTCGTCCACGTCAAGTGGTGGGGCTCGTACATGAACAATACGCTGAATCAAAACAACGCGATCAGCAAGTTTCTGATCGCATTTGAGTCGGACATACCCGCGAACCAAAACCCGGCAGGCAATTTCAGCACGCCGGGCCAGGTGCTCAGTTCGCAGATCGTCAATCTCGGTGCTTTATCACCTGGCTCGGGCACCTTTTCCGAGAAGCTTGTTCTTAGCGTACCCGCTCCCGGAGAAGACATTTACGAATACAACGCTGAACTGCATCTGGGCAAGGAGTTCCATCAACTGCCGGAAACGGTGTACTGGCTGAAGATCGCAGCCCTGGTGGACGTCGATCCCAACAGTTCGATTCCCCCGGTGCAGTGGGGTTGGCACAACCGCGATTACACAATTATGAATCCCTTGGCCGCTGCCGTCACTCCGCCGGTTTTGCCAGGTGAAAGAGACGAGCGCATTGAACTTGGTGCCACTTATCCAACCCCCGTGTGGCATTTCCAAGATGACGCCGTCAGCGCGCAGACGCGAATTGGCATAAACGCAATGTCACCCAACATGCCGACCTTCGTGCAACAATTCGGTTATATCCCGCAGAATTATGTCAACGGCCTGGATGGGCCTGGGCCGATTGTCCTTGCCGATGGCACGATTCAGGCTGGCATCGGCGCCTTCTCAAAGGACTTGGCGTTTGAGCTTTACACCACCGTTCCCGAGCCAACCTCTTGCCTTCTCATGCTCG
>JBGTEU010000415.1:0-2118 GCA_041747595.1 Bythopirellula sp. | reverse complement strand
GTCGTCATCGATTACCTGCAACTTATCGAGCCGGATAATTCCAAAGATCCAAGGCAGGAGCAAGTCTCAAAAATAGCGCGGCGACTAAAGGGGTTGGCTCGCGAATTGACCGTCCCCGTATTGTGCCTGGCCCAGCTCAATCGGCAAGTGGAAGCCACCCGCGATAACAAGCCGCAATTGAGCCATCTTCGCGAGTCGGGAGCCATCGAGCAGGATGCCGACGTCGTAATGTTCATTCATCGCGAAGAGTATTATCAAACGAACGACGAGGACCGCGAACGGGTTCGAGGCGAAGCCGATCTTATGGTCCGCAAGCAGCGGAACGGCCCGACTGGGGACGTGAAGCTTACCTGGCTTCACGATTTCACCCGCTTTACCAATGCTGCTCCGCAGCCCTACGCCGAATTCGATTCCTACGGCAGCGAATATTAAGCGCCAGAATTCGCAGGTTCGGCGAAATCAAGCATTTGCGTCGCGAAACTGTTCGGTCGAACCGCGGGGTGCAAGTCGCGGTTTGTGATTTTCAGACGGCGGTTTGATAGCAGCGGGTGGGCTGAATTTGTTTTGGGCGGCGGGTCCAGAAGCGGTCGAAGTCGGTGGTGTCGCTGAGGTGGTCGGCGGCCAGTTGCAAGAGCGGCTCGGCCCCATGGTCCCAAAACTTCTCGGTCCCTTTGACGCGGCGGTTGATCTGTTTGATGGTCGATTCGATGTGGCTGCTGGTGATCGGCAAGCCCAGCTTGCGATACGCGGCGTACTTCATCCGCGACTGTTGATTCGTCAGGTACCGCACCACGTCGGCAACGATGTTGCGTGGCGAAGTCGCCGACTCCTGCTCGTTCGGCGGACCTAGTTCTGCCAAGCGCCCCTGAACCGCCTCGATCAAGGCGGCGAGATTCCCTTCCCACAACCACTGTGCCCACTGACAGTAGACGGGCCAGGCGGCCGCCAGGGAGCGACCCGTTACCGCCGCGGCGTACACATAACAGATCGCGTGCGTGAAATCGACAATCGGCATGTAGTGCGAGAAGTGCTGCTTATGGACGCTCCAGTTGGTCGAAGAGCCGTCGGCCACAAATGCCTTCCGCGGCGCGGCGTGAAATCCCCGGGCATGCGCTTCGGCAACCAGCCGCTTGCCAAACTTATCGATCCCTTGACGGGTGGCGACCACGCTTTTGACAAGCACCTCCGGCCGCCCCGCGCGATCTTCCGGCGCATCGGGAGGGGGCTCCGCCGCCGCGGCGTCTCCCGAAAAACCCTTGATTTCCCGACTCAACTCATGCATCCGCGCGGGGTCGACAAACGTCCGGGGGATCGTCGGACAAGGATCCTCCGCATGTTCTTCACTGGTCATGCTCAGGCAACAACCGACCAGCGACTCCTTCCAGTGCCCTTTCTCTTCCCGCCGCTGTGGAGCTTCCGCTCGATCGCGAATCTGAATCCGCCCCCCATCCATCATCACGCACGCCACTTGGGGAGCGCGGCCCTGGGGACTCTTCTGTCGCTGCGGCAAAGGAAGTTCTTGGTACGCCTCGGCCTGTTGTTCCCGCTCGACGACGCGCGCCTCGCCCACGCGCTTGGTCCATCGCTCGACGCGCTTCGTGGTGACTTTGACTTCGGCTAGCGCCTCGAGATCTTTCGCCGCTTGGCCGAACGAGTTCGATTGCGTGCCGGCGTAGGCGACCTTCCTCAGCATCGCCGGCGTCAGCGGGCAATCGATCTCAACTCCGATCGCGCCGGCCATCGGGAAAAAAAGACTTGCGGCAGCAAGGGCAGTAATACTCCACTTCGGCGATCGAGATCGGCCCGCGGCGGCCAACGAGCTCCCGCTGGCGGTGCCCTCGATAGCGGCCTAGCTTGCCGCATCCGGGGCAAGTCGATTCGTCGGGGGACACGCGGCACTGCGACTGCTGCTGCGCCAACTCCCGGGTGAAAGCGTCGCCAATTTCCACCGCCTGGTTCTCGATAGCATCCAGCCAGCACACCCCCAGGCTTTCATCCACGCCGCCCAATTCTTCGCTCAACGCGCGGGCGTAGAACTTGATTCGCTCCTGAATCTCCACGCTACTTGCCATCCTGGGCTCCTTGAATTCTCCAGCTTCTCGCCAGACCAGCCCCCTG
>JBGTEU010000414.1:0-5294 GCA_041747595.1 Bythopirellula sp. | reverse complement strand
CCTTTTGAGCCGTGTGGACGGCCGTGGCGCAGGCCCCGTAGGGACCCCCCCAACTGAGGACTAACAGGTCGCCCGTGTCGGGGCCGTCGAGTTCCTGCAGCGGAATGTCGTCGGCGACGTTGGCCACCTTTTGGGCCCGCAGGTGGCACATCTTTTCGTGATTGATGGGGTCGTAACTCACGTTGCCGGTGATGTTCGCCTTTTCCAAACCGCCGATGCGGTGCTCCAAACCGGGCGTGCCGGGAATGGCCCAGGGGCGCGAGAGCCGTTCGTCGCGTTCGTAGGGAAAGAACTCATCGCCGTTGTTGAGCCCGTCGGGGTGTTTGATTTCAATCTTCGGCAGTTCCGAAACGGACGGAATTCGCCAGGGCTCGCTGCCGTTGGCGATGTAGCCGTCGGTGAGCACCATCACGGGGAGCATGAAGCGGGTCGCGATTCGCCAGGCCTCCTGCGCGACATAAAAACAGTCGCCGGGGCTGCGGGCCGCAATGATGGGCATGGGGCACTCGCCGTTGCGGCCATAGAGGGCTTGCAACAGGTCGGCTTGCTCGGTCTTGGTCGGGAGGCCCGTCGAAGGTCCACCGCGCTGCACGTTGATGATCAGCATCGGCAGTTCCGTCATTACGCCGAGGCCCATCGCTTCGGCCTTGAGCGCGATGCCCGGTCCGCTGGAGGCGGTGACGGCCATGTCGCCCCCGAACGCCGCACCGATCGTTGCGGTCACGGCGGCGATTTCATCCTCGGCTTGGAAGGTGAGAACGTCGTAATTCTTGTAGTTCGAGAGATAGTGCAAAATATCGCTGGCGGGAGTGATCGGATAAGCGCCTAAAAACAATCGCTTATTGGACAGTCGAGCCGCGGCGAGCAGTCCCCACGCGAGCGCTTCGTTCCCTTCGATGTTGCGATACTTGCCGGGCGTGAGCTTCGCGGGGCCGACGTGGTACTGAGTGCTAATCGCCTCGACGGTTTCGCCGTAATTGTAGCCGGCCTTCAACGCGTTGGTGTTTGCCTGGGCCACGCCGGGGAGCTTGCCGAACTTGCTCTCGATGAAACGCAACGTTGGCTCGAGCGAACGGTCGTACAGCCAAAAGACCAAACCCATCGCAAAAAAGTTGCGGCAACGGTCGGCTTCTTTCTGGCTCAGACCAAGGCCCTCCACGGCGAGCCGCGTCAGTCGGGTCATGTCGACCGCGTGGAGTTTGTATTTGCTGAGGCTGCCGTCTTCGAGCGGACTGGTGCCATATCCGGCTTGCTCGAGGCCTTTGCCGTCGAAGGCGTCTTTGTTCACCAGCAGGATGCCGCCATCGCGGAGGTCGCTGATATTGGTGGTGAGCGCGGCAGGGTTCATCGCCACAAGGGCGTCGACCGTATCACCGGGAGTGTAAATCTCGGTGCTGGAGAAGTGGATCTGAAAACCGCTCACGCCGGCCTTGGTGCCGCGAGGAGCGCGAATTTCGGCGGGGAAATCGGGGAACGTCGCCACGTCGTTGCCCAACAGGGCCGACGTATTGGTGAACTGGGTGCCGGCAAGCTGCATGCCGTCGCCGGAGTCGCCACAAAATCTTACGGTTGCATCAACAAGTTCTGAGACGGGTTTCGGGGGAGTCGCTGTGGCCATGATTGGCAACGGGTCCTTCTAAAGATGTATTGCTATGAAGTCAGGTGGGATACTAAGGGAATGGATTGTTGAATCTTAGGCACCTTCGCGCTCGGCGGGTACTTGTCCCGGTTGTGGCGGGAGGTTGTAAATCGTCTGGGGGAAGTGGTCCACCAGATAATGCACGATGCCGTACACACTGGCCACTCCCGAGGGACAGCTCTTGTCGTCAACGATCGGCAAGTGTCGATAACGGCCGATCGACATCTGTTGGATGGCTTCGCCAACGGTCGTGTCGGCAGGGAGCGTCTTGGGATCAGCCGTCATCAACTTCGAGATGGGCGCGTCGGCGCCGTCTGCTTGCCCATCACCCGCTTGCCCTTTACCCGCTTGCCCATCACCAGCTTGACTGGCCATCCAGCGGAGTGCATCGCGGTCGGTGAAGATGCCAGCGAGTTGCCCCCCATCGCAGACGAGCACGCTGCCGGTCTTTTGAGCGCGCATCAACTCGAGCACACTCCCCACGGTCGCATTCGGCGCAACGATGAGCGGTTTTTCGGGGTAGGCGGCCATCACCGTTTCGGTGCTTAGGCTCAGGTGAAAACTCACGGGATCGCTTTCTACAGCTACGTGATCGCTGCTATCGCAATCGCTTGCGATCTAATGCCTGGGAGATCCGTTCCGATCAATTGAAACATGGCTTGCGCCAAGTTTCGGAATTGTCTTGTAATTCCTTCCTTAGCCGCGAATGGTCTCAAAGTATCTCCAAACTTTACCATGCGGCGCTTGGCTGTAGAACAGCAAAAAACGCTGAAAGGAGCCGATTTCGCTGACTACTCAGAGAACGATCCATTACGATGGCTTATCTTGGTTCGCGTTGTAGAAGCGCGTGAGATCGATTCCTCCCCGTTGCTCTTCCTCCAGGAGTCGCACCCGCGCTTCGACCTGTTCCATCCGCCGCGCCAGCACGGGCAAGAGCCGTTCTTCGGGGTCGAGCCGTTCGGATTTGGGGACCTCGGGGTAATCGAGATGCCGATGCAGGGCGGCGAACAGCAGCAAGGGGTCCTTTCGCCGATTGGCCCAGGCAATTCGCCCTTCCTGGATGCCAAACAGGACAAAGTGAGACTGCTCTGCGCGTTCCGACGATTCCTCGCCCGCCCCCAGACGTTCCTGTTGCAGGTTGTAAAAGTCGCTGCGGACGTAAATCAGGTCGCTGAGCTCCACGAGACCGATCTGGCGGCGGACGGTGAGAATCCATTCCTTCCAAACCGCGTCGTACGAGGGGTCCTGGGACATCGCCTCGAGCCCCACGTCGTAACTGAGGCGGTTGCGGCAAAGTGCTTCGAATTGGAAAACGAACAAACCCTGGCGGGTGACGTGCTCCGCGGCGCGGTATTTGGCCTCCCGAGAAAGGATTTCCAGCCCAATTCGCAGGTCGAAGCGTCGCCGATGGTTTTCGGCCTCGATCATCACGTAGCACTGGAACGGCGTGAAGTAATGGGCCAGTTTCTGCATTCCGGGGGCAAAAGTCCCCTGGTGGCGCAATTCGGCGAGCAGGAAATCAATCGCCATGGGGAGCTTCGTCGTCGCCAAGACCTCTTCCCTGACGGTGGCGAGAACTTCCTGCGCGGGGTTGTTCTCGGCCATTCGTTCCCCCAGGACGCTGAAAAAATGCGCCTGCTCGACATACTCCTCCCGCGGTAGCGGGGACAATGGAACAGCCTCCCGCGGTAGCGGGGACAGGGTCACAGCTTCGCGTGTCAACGGCGACAGTGGCGTGGCCGAGTCGCTCATGGCGTGGCCTGCGGCTTGAGGTGTTGGGCGAGAAACTCGATCGACTTTTCCACCGCCGTGCGGTCCATGGCGGCCGCGGTGTGGCCGATCTGCGGAACGACGTACAACTCGGCGCTGCAGCCGGCGCCTTTCATGCATTCGCACATTCCCTGGGGAAGGTTCAGCGGCACGAGATCGTCCTTTTCGCCGTGGAAGAAAAACATCGGCGGGTCATCAGCGGAGACAAAGGCCGCCGGTGAGGCGAGCCGATATTGATCGGGGACCTCGCGGCGAGAACCACCCAGCCAAAAGCCGAGCCACTGCTCATCGATGGGAAACGCCCGAAAATCGCAGGGCGTGCCACCCCCCACGACCGCCTGCAGGCGCGTGCTGGGAAGTCCGCGGGGATCGTCCACCCCTTCCAAACCATCCTCGGCGTCGGTGGTTCCCAGGAGCGCGACCAACTGCGCGCCGGCGGAATATCCGAATCCGCCCACTCGTGTGGGGTCGAGTTTCAGATCCGCGGCATGTTCGCGCATCCAGCGGACCGCCTCTTTGCAGTCTTCGATCTGGGCCGGGAATTTCGATTGCGGTGCGAGCCGGTAACTGATCGCCACGGTCGAGAAACCCGCCTTGGCCAGCAGTTGGGCCACGCCCGAGAGTTGGGCCCGCGTTCCCATCTTCCAGGCGCCCCCGTGGACCACGAGCACGCCGGGGTGGGGTCCCGCAGTGCGAGGGATATAAAGGTCGGCCTTCAGCGGGCCCGTTTCGCGCTCGACGTACGTCTTGCCGTACTCGGCTTCAAAATCGCCCGCAGGGATTGGCAGAGCTACGCTCGAGGCCAGCGGCAGAGCCTCGGCGGCACCCACGGCCGTGATCGGAGCACACAGGCAAACTACAATTAACGCGAATTGCAAGCAATTTCTGTTCACAGTCGTCAACTCCTACAAGGCCCGGGGATGCACTTCCCGGGTTGCCCGATTCTTGGTCGGTTGGTGAACTCTCTCCGTGCCCCTTATAATATCCGATATCACACTCACCAACCGCAAGTTCGGGAGCCCTCGTTTGTCCGGCCATTATTCCAGCATTGAAGAAGCCGTCGCTGCTATCAGCGCGGGGAAAACCATCGTCGTTGTGGACGCCGAAGACCGCGAAAACGAAGGGGACTTCGTCTGCGCGGCCGAGAAGGTCAGCCCCGAGACGGTGAATTTTATGATCACGCACGGCCGGGGCCAGCTTTGCATGCCGATTCTCCCCGACGTGAGCGAGCGGCTGAAACTCAATCCCATGGTGGACGTGAACACCGCCCCGCTGGGAACGAACTACACCGTGCCGGTCGACCACCGCTCGGCCCGCACGGGAATCACCGCCGCGGAACGAGCCCAAACGATCCTGTCGATTTGCGATCCCCACAGTGTCCCCGTCGACTTCCACCGCCCTGGTCACCTGTTTCCGCTCGTGGCCAAAGAGGGGGGCGTCTTGCGGCGGGCTGGACACACCGAGGCCGCGGTCGATTTGGCCCGCATGGCGGGATTGTTGCCCGCCGGCGTGTTGTGCGAGATCCTCGACGAACAAGGGGACCGCGCCAGTCGTCATCAACTCCACCAAATCGCTGCCGATTTCCACCTGCCGATCATTTCCATCGAGCAGTTGATCGCCTACCGCCGGGTCCGCGAAAAACTCGTCTTCCGCCAAGCCGAGGCCAAGCTCCCCACCCGCTACGGCACCGGCACGATCATCGCCTACGGCGTGAAATACGAAACCCAGGAGCCGATGGTCTATGTTCTCGGCGATCTCACAAAGTCGACAGCACCGCTCGTGCGATTGCATTCCTCCTGCTTCACGGGGGACTTGCTCGAATCCTTGCGCTGCGATTGCGGCGACCAATTGCACATGGCCCTCGACATGATCAGCCGCGAAGGGT
>JBGTEU010000413.1:0-11674 GCA_041747595.1 Bythopirellula sp. | reverse complement strand
GCGACAAAATGACGCCTCAACAAATGCTCATCATGGCCGGTATTGCCGTCCTGGTACTCATCGGCCTCGTCTTGGTATTTGCCCTCATCAAGTATTTTAAGATCTGGCTTCAAGCCTACATGTCCAATGCCAAAGTGAGTCTGTGGAGTCTCATCGGCATGGGGCTGCGGCAGGTGAACTCCCGCGTGATCGTCGAAGGCAAGATCATGGCCATGCAGGCGGGGGTCGGCACCGACCCCACCACCGGCATCACGACTAAACGCCTGGAGGCGCATTACCTCGCCGGCGGCGACGTCCCCCGCGTGATTAGCGCCATCATCGCCGCCCAACGCGCCGACATCGACTTAGATTTCGACAAAGCCGCGGCAATCGACCTCGCGGGTCGCGACGTGCTCGACGCCGTTCGTACCAGCGTGCATCCCAAAGTGATTGATTGCCCAGATCCCGATAAATCGCCTAAGACCACGCTCAGCGCCGTGGCCAAGAACGGCGTCGAACTCAGAATTCGCGCTCTCGTAACGGTTCGCACGAATCTCGCGCAGCTGATCGGCGGAGCAACCGAGGAAACAATCATCGCCCGCGTCGGCGAAGGCATCATCACTTCGATCGGCTCCTCACCCGACCACTTGAGCGTGATGGAGAATCCCGACCGCATTTCCAAGGCCGTGCTAAAGCGGGGCCTCGATGCCCACACGGCGTTTGAAATCGTGTCGATCGACATCGCCGATATCGACGTGGGTGAAAATATCGGCGCTCGTTTGCAAGCCGATCAAGCGGAAGCCGACACCCGCAAGGCCCAAGCCCTCGCCGAACAACGCCGCGCCGATGCGATTGCGAAAGAACAGGAAATGAAGGCCCGGGTGGCCGAGAATCGGGCCGCGGTGATTCTCGCGCAAGCCGAGGTGCCGATGGCGATGGCCGACGCTTTCCGCGCGGGAAATCTCGAGCGGATCAGCAAGAACGGCACCTAGAGCTTCTTCGCGCTCTCCGGCGTGAAATCGCCCTGCTGCAGTGCATATTCGAACCACATCCGTTCGGTCTCCTCCAGTTCGGATGATTCCAAGTTCCACTGCTCATCCGCGTATCTCAGCAGATACTCTTTATCTTCTTTGAGCTCATGCGTGGGCAAGCGTGGGTCGGGGACCTCCGAGACTGGTAGTTCCGCCGGCATGTTCCCGTCTGGCAACAAGGCTTCGTCGACCGGGCCATCGTCCGCGGGCCCATAGGGATCTTCCAATCCCAGTTTCTCGGCGGCGGCCTTGGCCTTCTTCTCTTGGGCTTCCTTGCGTTCTTGCACCTTGGAGGGTGCGTCGTGCGTGAAAACCGTCCTCGTCGCAATTGTCACGCGAGCCGTGTAGTCGGCTTCGTCTTGTGAAGGAGGGAAGAGCTGATAATTCAACTCCCGCTTAATGCGAAGCCCCAGACTGCTGGAGGGCTGAAACCTTTCCATCGCGTGCTCCATCCGCTCCATCGCCCAATAGAAATCATCTTCCGCGGGGTTCGTCGATTCGCGCGGAGGAGGCATCGGCATCTCGGGTTCGCAACCCGTGAAAATCGCCACCGCCAACAGCAGCGAGCTCAGTAACGCGATTTGTGAGGGGCGGGTAGAAATTGTCATCTCGAAAGCCGTTCCTTTTCAGCCGGGCAAAATTTGATTAGACGCTCACTCAAAACTCGCCAAATGGGTCGTCGGCATCACCCTCGTCGGTCGATTCGTCTTCCTCGGACTCTGTCTCCTCGGTCTCCGTCTCCTCGGTCTCTGCTTCGCCTTCCGTGGATTCGCCTTCGGCCGCTTCGTCAGCCGCCCCACCAAAGGGATCGCTGTCGGCGGAATCGGTCGACTCGGTGGATTCGGCACCAAAAGGATCATCGGCTGCCGGTTCTTCGGTCTCGTCGGTTACTTCCTCGGTCTCCGTATCCGCGGCATCGGCGCCAAATGGGTCGTCGCCCGTGGCTTCGCCCTCTTCGGCAGGAACTTCTTCAAAGGGGGCCTCTTCCTCGGCAGATTCCTCAATGGCACCAAAGGGATCGGCTTCCACCTCTTCCGTTTCTTCAACGGGAGCTGCTTCCTCTACTGGGGCTTCGATTGGAGCCTCGACTGTGGCTTCCTCCGCGGGCTCAGCCGCGCCGAAGGGATCGGCCTCGGGGGCTGGCGGCGAATCCACGGCGGGAGCAGGATCGCCAAACAAGTCACCCGATTCACTGGCCTCGAAAGCGGGTTCAACGGTAGGAGCTTCTTCGTAGGCCGCGTCCGCACCAAACGGATCATCGCCCGTGGTCTCTGCGGCTTCTTCGGCTGGGGTCTCGACCGTGGGTTCGGCTGGTGTGCCAAACAAATCATCATCCGCCGATTCCATGGGTCCGGGATCCATCGGCGCCGGTGTGTGTGTCGTTTCCGCAGGTGCGGGTTCTTCGACGATAACGGACTCTTCAGGGGTCTCCGTCGATTGGAACGTTGGCGTGGTTGTTCCCGGGGCGTCTTGAAAATCGACCGAAGGCTCGATAAGTTGTTCCATCGGCACGGGATTGCTTTGATGCAAGACGTCGGCTTCCCGGTTGCGCAATTGCTCGTAGCGGGCACGAGTTTGTACGCGCCGCTCTTGCACCTTCTCAACGCGAGCTTGTCGACGGAATTCTTCGAGCGTGCGGCGTTCGGAGCCCTGAATTCTCTGCAGCGCGTTGCCGATCGCATACCGGCGACCCGGGTCGCGGGCTTCCAACGTCCCGGCTATCCGCAGATCTTCTTCGGCCTCGTGCTGACGCCCCTGACGTAGCCGCGTCACGCCGCGGAAATAATAGACCCGCGGATCGGTTGAACCCGACGTCACGCAGTCTGTGAACATTTCCTCCGCCTGCGACAAGTGGCCGGCAAAAAAGGCGTGAACCCCACGGCCATAAAGGGCGGTTATTTCGGTTGAATCTTGGCCACGAGCCGACGCGCCCGGTCCCAGCAGGCCAGCGCCAAGAATTGCAAAAGCCGCCAAGCCACGCAGGGTGGCCCTCATTCCGTCAGAATACGAGTTCATCATTCAAGCTCCACAGGAATGCCATGCATGTTGTTTCACCGTTCCGCAGCTCCGCTTAAAAAGCGAACTGCTCGATCCGCATCCTGGGACCTGCCTCTTCTCCTCCAATCACGCCATGATAAGCTTGTCCACGGCCAGGGGGCAACAATCTTCGTTGTTACCCACAAGGAATGCCGAAGGCCAAAGCCGCTGATGGCAAAATTCCTCTATTACAATTTCACGTTCTGGGTTCGCAAGCCTTCGATTTCAGCCTTCACTCGGTCGAAATTCTTCTGCTCGAGGATGGGTAGTTTTTCCTTCTTGAAACCAAGTTGCTGGGCCTTGTCCCAGGCCTTTACAGCGGCCGGACCATTGCCAGCAAGCAGATTGGCCTGTGCGAAATGGTAAAACTTGATCGGATCGCTGCTCAGCGACGTCGCCAGCGACATGTCCTCGACGGCTTGGTCGTAATCCTTGCGAGCCATGCGAGCCAGCGCCCGCGTGTCCAAAATATCATCCACCGGCCCGTAGATTTCGAGTGCCTGATTGATCAGACCCTCGGCTTCCTCGGTACGTTGGTTCAACAGAGTGAGCAAGAAGCCCAAATTGTTCATCGCAGCGGCCCGCATCATACGCGGCACGTCGTCCCGCGCGAGCACCCGATCGTATTGGGCAATGCTTGCCTCATATTTGCCCTGCGTTTCCAGCATTTCCGCTTTCAGCAACAACCGGCGTACCGATTCGGGATCGTCGCGCAACGAAGCGGCAACCATCTCATCGATCTCCGCGTCATATTTGTCGCCAACCTCGGCACGGCGTCTGCGCAACATTTCCGCGCAAATCGAGGTCACCTCATCCATCCCCTGCGGGAAGAGTTGTTTGAGCAGCGTCATCGCTTCATCGGAGTTGCCGTGCAATGCCAAGAACCTCGCGAACTCCAAATTGGCGTCCGGTACACGCGAGACATAAACCCGATAAAGCTTGTCAGCCAGTTCGTATTCTTCGTTTTCCATAGCCAATCGAGCCACCATTCGCACCTTATCCAATTGCGCTTTGTCCAAGGCTCCCGTCAGATTCTGAGGGGCCATCGATTGCAGCATATTTCTCAGTTGCGAACGGTTACCGCTGGCTGCGGCAATCTTGATGCTTAATGGAAAAATCTGCGTGCTATTGGGGTTAATCTTTTTCAATTCTTCAAGCTGACTCCTGGCGACGCCATATTCGCCACGCTCGATCAGCAAATTGATAAAGGTGGTGCGGACCTGCTCGTCGGAACCGAATTTCGTGATCGCATTGAGCATCAATTCCTCGGCACGTTTCCAATTCCCCGTCTTGCTCAACAGCCGCGCCAGCGAGAGAACCCCTTCACGGCTGATCGTGCCGTTTCGATCCATTTCAGACAGCAGATTGATCGCCTGGAGTTGTGCCTGGGGTTCGCCGCGGCTTGCCAATATTTCGCTCAAGAGCGCCTTCTCGTGCTGTAGCACGTCTTTGAGGTCCTCTCCATTGCGGAGCAAACGCTGAGCTTTCAACGACTGCTGATAATCTCCCGAGGATGCCAGCAAGCGAGCGGCCTTATCACGGGCCCAACTCACATAGGGATTGGATTGCTCGATCTTGCCCTCGTTGGCCTGTCGCAAGAGATGATTGATGTAGGGGGCCGCTTGGCTAATCGTCGTCTTGCCGGCTTGCGCCCACATCAAATAAAACTCGGCAAGCCGTTGCGCGATATTGGGTTCGTCGATCCTGCTGGAAAAACTCGCCAAATAAATCTTTTCCGCCGCGCGCCAGTCTCCCATCAATTCATATTTCTTGGCCGTCAGCAACGGTAGAAAATCTCCTTCAATTGCCAGTTGTGCCCGCCGCATCGTGTCTTCGATCCCTTCCAAGTTCTTCTGTCCCGCGTGCAAGGACAACAGTTGCATCCAATTGTCGGAATTGGTGGGCTCGAGCTCGGTCGCTTTATTCATGGCAGCCACGGCCGTTGGCAGATCGCCGATTTCATTGGCGAACCGGGCAAGCCACACCTGCGTGGACGCATTGTCCGCTTCCGCCGCCGCGAATTCCTTCGCGGACTTGAAAGCCTCTTGCTTATCCCCCGTCAGAATCAGAATCTCCGCATTCGCGCGGCCCAACAATTGCTGACGCAACTGCTTGGGAATCAGATTCATTTTTTCGCGGGCCTCGGCCATCTGGCCACGTTGACCCAACAGTTTCACCTGCATAGCCAAGGCATTAATATTCGGAGGACCGTACTTAAGCGCGTCGTCCAAATGCTTCAGGGCAACGTCCTGATCTTCTTGAAGCACCAGCAGCAATTGCCCGTAGAGCACGTGCGCTTCAGGCCACTGGGGACGCCGCTGCAGCACGCCATCGAGCATCTTGCGGGCGTCGACCAACTCTTCGCGGAGCGCTTTTTCTTGGGTGAACTCCCACATCAAACGGCGGACCACGCAGTAGATATAGTTGCCGTCGTTTTTATCCTTGACGATATCGAGGATTTGGGCTTCGGCGTCGCGCATTGCCGGGATGTCCCGTTTCTGAAACGCGACTTCAAAAAGCCGCATGCGGGCAGGCAAGCTCTCGGGCACCAGTTCGATCGCTTGCTTCAAATACTCCTGGGCTTTGTCGAATTGCCCAAGCTGTTCGAATTGAGCGGAAAGGTTGGCGAAAAGTTCCGCCCGTTCTTCTTGGCTCCATGAGTCGATGTCCGCGGTCAAGGCCTCCAATTGTTCGATCACGTTGTCTTGGTTCGCGCCTCTCAAAAGTTGTGCTCGCACCAACCGGATGCGCAAATTGTCGCCCATTTGCTCTTGGAGCTTGTCCAGCACCGCAAGCGCCTTGACCGGACCGGAATCGGGTTCGGCGGCCAATAATGTAATGGCCGCGAAGCGAATGTTGATGTTCTCGGGCTCGAGCAGGGCGGCCTCGCGAATCTTTTCTTTTGCTTCTTCAAAGTATTTGCGCTTCATCAGCACGTTGGCTTGAACCAATTTCTTGCGGGCCTCGGAGAACTCGCGGTCCTTGGCAATCTTCTCGACCATGTCATCGATTCTTGCCCAATCTTGCTGAGTCTCCGGCATCTCTGCCATTTGTTCGATGGCCTTGTCCAGATCGCCGGCCTGAGAATCCACTGCCACGCCGGTTCGATCATTGAGATTTTTGAGGGCCAGCTTGGCAGCCTCATACTGGGGGTGCTTTTCCACGGCCTGGGTGTAGGACTGCCGTGCCATATCGACTTTTCCTTGACGCTCGTAAGCGGCCCCCAACAAGAGGCCCGCCATGGCTTGCTCCTGGGGATAGTCAATTAACTTGGGAAACACGGTCTTGAGCAAGCGGGCCGCTTCGTTCCACTGTTGCTGCTGCCAAACCATGCGGGCCTTGGTGAATTCGATGAATGGATCCCAAGCAGGATTTTCAGTCTTGGTTAACTTGGCCAATTCTTTATTGACACTGGCAAAATCTTGCTGCTGGAAATAGATATTGATCTTGTTCCGGGAAAACACGATCGCGCGCTCCGGCCCAATTTTCTGCAATCCTTGCTCGAGCGTTGCCAAGGCCTTGTCGAGCTCTTCTTTCTGGATTTGGGCCCTCGACAGCCAATCATAAAGCACGAGTTCATCGGGATGCTTGGCCAACGCATCCGTGAAAGTTTCTTCGGCCTCTTCGTAATTCTTCTCCTCAAAGGCGACGGCTCCCTTCTGGAGAAGTATGCTGAGGTCGTCGGGATCCAATTCGTAGGCCCGGGCTAGCGCGGCGTTCGCCTCCTCTTTCTTGTCAGAAGTGCGTAAAAAGACGGACTGACTGAGATATGCTTTTGACGAATCGGGATTGACTTTCACCATTTCATCAATAACGCGTTCCGCCAATTCCTTGTCGTCGTCCTTTTCGATCACCAAGCTCGCCAGCAGCGTATATACCTCGGGCCGATCCTTGGCCTTCGCCTTGGATGCGTCGAATTCCTGTGTCACCTGATCGTAACCGACCAGCTTAATGCACAAGTCCATCGCCGGCTTGACACCCTTCACCCGGTAAAGGGCCTGCGCTTCCATGGCCAACAATTCCGAGTCGTTCGGATTATTTCGCAGCAATTCATCAAGATGCGTCAACGCATCTTGCGGTCGAAAACCGATGATCAGTTTGATGAACTCCCGAGTCAGCTCGGGTTCCCCCGTCCGCCGGACTGTTTCTTCCAAGACGCCAAAGGACTGCTGCCTGATCTCTTGCTTGGTATTATTATTCTTAATGAGTTCGAGTCCGATCTTGGCCAACTCAAGGCGGGGTTCATCTTCGTCGCGGCGCAACTGCACGTACTTCAACAGCTGGTCGAAGGCTTCTTCCTGTTTGCCGGCCTCCAACGCCGCCTGGGAACTCTCGCGGAACCACGTGGCATTGCGGTTCACCTGCCACTTCCACAAAAAGATCGCGGTGACGGTCAAGAGCACCGAACCGACGAACAACCCAACGAGAAGTTTGTAATTAACGCGATATCTTTGCATGATTATTCACATTCAAGCGGTGGCTGCGTGCGAAATACAATTACGACGTAGAACTGAAGTACGGAGAATCAATCGACGATGAGCTGGCTCGACTAAGCGCACTGGTGACCAAGCGGACGAAATAGGCTGGCCTCCTCGCGGCGGATCATTCCCAGCTGCGCCAACAGACCTTCATCCCCGAAAACTTGCTCCGTAAAGAATTGTCGATGCGCTGGCCGGCGTTGTTCTCGCGCTCTGAAACGCGAACGACGATCCGCAAACACATCAACGACCCGCAATAAGCCTAGTTTTTCTCGGACCTCCGGGACAATTCAGTCTTCATCCTATACCCGACTTTCTGCCTGTCAACGACGCTCGAATCCCGCACGGTGATGCAATCGCTACAGCCCCCACCTCCCTTAACATTCCGCTCAATTATGCGGGCAATTCGGCCTTTTCCACTCGCTTGTGAAGTGGGGGGAATTGCGCCGAACCCCAAGGCCCTCCCGGAAGATTCTTATTCTCCTGGCGACATTTCGTTCCCCTTGCCCGCGGATCGCGCTTTGATGGAACTTTCAGTCACGTCTAGACTGTGCTGACTTTCCATAACCCCGATGAGATCGACTGGGTGTTAATGCTTGCATCGATTGTGCCGGCCTCTCCATCACCTGCAACTTGCACCGCTCAATGACCCCCGCGTACGATTGGTTTCTCTCTCAATCCCCCTCCCTTGCAGGGGAGGGGATAGGGGAGGGAGACAATCCCTGAGCAACTGACAACGATGAGATCTTTTCCCCCACCCAACGGCATACGCGCGCTCATCACCGGCATCACCGGCCAGGATGGGTCTTACCTTGCCGAACTACTTATCAGCAAGGGTTACGAGGTGTGGGGCATGGTCCGCCGCAGTTCCTCGTTCAATACCCACCGCATCGACCATATCTATCAAGACCCGCACGAGCCCGACGTGCGGCTTCGACTGTGCTACGGCGATCTTAACGACGCCTCCAGCATCAACCACCTACTGCGGACCGTTCGGCCCGACGAAATTTACAATCTCGGCGCACAATCCCACGTCAAAGTTTCGTTCGAAATCCCCGAGTACACGGCCGAGGTCACCGGGATGGGAACCGTCCGCTTGCTTGAAGCGATCCGCGAAGAAGGGCTCACCGTTCGTTTTTATCAGGCTTCTTCTTCGGAGCAATTCGGCAACGCCATCGAGTCGCCGCAAACCGAAACGACGCCCTTTAATCCGCGCAGCCCTTACGCGCTCGCGAAAGTGTTCGCCCACCTGGCCGTCCGCGTCTACCGCGAGTCATACGGCGTGTTCGCGGTCAACGGCATCTTGTTCAATCATGAATCGCCTCGCCGCGGCGAGACGTTCGTCACCCGCAAGATCAGCCGTGCCGCGGCCCGCATCGCTTGTGGTCTGCAAGACTGTCTGTTCCTGGGGAACCTTGCCGCCGAGCGCGACTGGGGTTTCGCCGGCGATTACGTCGAGGCCATGTGGACAATGCTCCAGAAAGACAATCCGAGCGACTATGTGATCTGCACGGGCGAAACGCACTCAGTCCGCGAATTCTGTGAGGTCTGCTTTGCCGAAGTGAAATTGCCGATCAAGTGGCAGGGCCAAGGCAAAGAAGAAACCGGCGTCGGCCCCGATGGCCACGTGCTGGTGCGAGTTGATCCCCGCTATTTTCGCCCGTCCGAGGTGGATCGCCTTGTCGGCGATTACAGCAAGGCGCGACGCGAACTCGGTTGGCAACCGAAAGTCACTTTCGCAGAGTTGGCCAAGATGATGGTTGCCGCCGATCTGGAACTAGCACGGCAGTGAACCCCGTTTAGCCGCGCCGCAAAGCGCCAGCGCCGCGAAGCGGTTATCGAGCGCCCTTTGCGATCTATCCCGCACTCGTCTCGATCGGCTCCACTCCCGACATCGTCACCAACGGCAGGTGCATGTGACGATATTTTCCATCTTCAGCGCGATAGAGGACTGCTGCGGCAATATCGCTGACTGTCGCGAATTCAGGTCCTGCAACTTCATAGGAACGTCCGTCATTCATGCGAATACGGATCGGCCCTTCAGCAATAAGCTTTGTTAGTTCTTCGCGATCCATATGCTGCTCCACCGTTAATCAATAAAAAGGCTAACTTGCCGCCGCCAAGGGCTCAATCTGGTTGATGTGGACGTTGGCGATGATTTGGATTGATTCGCCAACGAGAACCGCCGACGTTCTGGGACCGATGAGAATGTTTTCCGGGTGTCTCACTTCATACCGCGCGCCGTTGCTTAGCCGAAGAATGACCGGTTCGAACGGTTCAGCGTGGATTGCCTTTCTAATGTCGTCAGGATTCATAATTGTCTCTCCAAAAGTAAGACCGTAATTGAATTATAACCGCCTTTACGAACCGTCCCATTCCTTGACACATTAACTGGCCAGGCGTACACTATAAATACGGCTTTGTTCACCGTCAATCAGAGGGTCGTAAAAAATGGATCGTGTTGTTGAAGTTCGCAAACAACCCCGCATTTCCGTCAACAAGCTCGGCGAGTACCTCGTCGCCACTCCCGCGCGGCGGAGGCGGATCGTTCACGACGCCAAATTCCCGACCACTTTCATGGTCGCCCGCTATCGGTCCGCCGAAAGTGCCATCGCCGATTGGATTTGCACGGGGGGCACCGACGACTTGCTGCTCGCCCAAGCGATGGCCACGCTCAGCACCGGCGAGCCCGGCTCGCAGTTTGCCAAAAGCCGTCGCGACTCCTGCCTCGAAGCCCTCACCCATGCCAGCAAGTTGGGCGAGCGATTGCAACTCCCCACCGGCCGCGTCGCCTATATCCGCACCAGTACGTCGACGCCCCTTGTTTTTGGTGACGTCGACGTAAGTGTCCGCCCCGAGGTGCTGATTTTGACAGGGCAGAGCGACGAACGCCGCCTGGGGGGCATCAAGCTTTATTTCTCGAAGCAGCATCCCCTCACCCAGCAGTCCGCCGATTACATCACGACGCTCTTGTGGCAATGCCTGGCAATCCGCTCGGCCCATGAGAATTGGCAGTTGGATCTCGACCAGATCAAGCTCATCGACGTCTTTGCCGGCGAGGTCTTCACGCTCCCCAAGGCCCACAAACAGCGCTTAACAGAAATCGCCGCCGCCTGCGAAGAAATCGGCCAGCGCTGGGACGCGGTCAAGCGGTAACGCCCTAGAGCCGCACCATCCTGGTGCGGACCCCTCCTGTTTTCAAAGTTTAGCCGCGAGGTGTCGCGAAGCGACGCCGAGCGGAAGAAGCGGCAACCCAACTCCCTCATTGGCCATCTAATTGATTGAAACCAGCACCTTTCTTACCATGCGGGAAATACGCAGGAGCACCGCTTTGGGGAATTTTTTTTGATAAGAGGCTGCCACGAATGAACGACACACTTAAAGGTAAACCCTAAATACTTTTGTACTTACCACTTATTTCTTTTTATAACTTTAGCACCTTGAGGCATGAGGTTTTAGTGTCTTCTAGGGGTGGGAATGTTGGAAGGAAAATTTTTTAAAAACCCCAATTTTATTGACATGGATCGACCCTGGTCTTACAGTGGTCGACAAGTGCCAAGAGTTGGCAAATCCACCAGGAGAGGATTGCTAATGCTGATGAATTATCGTTGCTAACTAGACTAGAATAGTCAGGCGAAAGTGCGCGCGTTTTGTCTGCCCACTTGCGCAGTTTAGCAACAATTTTCAACCTGCGATGACCCACCAATTGTTGCCTGTCCGTTGAGCTATGATGGCCTCCGGGTGTGCTTCCTTCGTCCACCCATGGCAACGAATCGATGTTCTTCGGCAGGAATCGCCTCGCAGGCGCCAGCTAGGCTGCCGCTTCGTGCCGTCTCTTTGGTCGGCGTCTCGCCGGCCATGTCAGCGGATTAAGGCCGTCGCTGAGACCGTTGCTCGCCGGCAATGCAGAGTGATGATTCTTGGCGAGACCGGCACGGGTAAAGAAATCATCGCCCGGTACATCCACTCCAAATCAGACCGGTCGCAATCGCCTTTTATCCCCGTGGATTGCTCCGCGATTTCCGACACCCTATTCGAAAGCCAGATGTTCGGACACGCGGCGGGTGCGTTTACGGGTGCCATTCGAGAATCGTTGGGCTTCGTCCGGGCCGCCCATGGCGGCACTCTCTTTCTCGATGAAATTGGCGA